>CAYORB010000030.1:4694-8121 GCA_964406295.1 uncultured Candidatus Peribacteria bacterium
GCTTGTTGCTGTACATGTGTCCCCATCATGAAGTTTTTTATATCACTTGGTGTGAAGCTTTTTAATCTCATTTTATCTTTTTTTTGTTGAACCTCGTTTTGTATCTCGTCCGATAGTCCTTTTAATTTGCTTAGACTGTTTATTCCGCGCTGAGTCAGTAGAAGGTGCGCTGCATTTGAAAAATTCACATGTTGATCAAATTCCGCTATCAAGGATGTAATGTTTTCGCGTTCCTGTGGATCCATTTGTTCAGCAAACTCATAGGTCTGAATTTTTTTGAAACTGGCTAAGATAGGAGCAATTGCTTCAGGTGAAATCACAAAAAATGAATATCCTTGTTCATAAAAATGTCTTTTCTTTAGCGTGTTTATGGCTTCTGTAGGTACTACAAAATAAACTGCGCTATAAATCTTTTCGTTTGACTGGATCTTCGCTGCTGTCTTTTTGACCTGATCTGATATATATGTCTGCAAATTATCAGATTTTGAACTCTTTGCATCAAAAATCACATATTGCTCAAGGAACTCCACCATGAAATCTGGCTTTAACTTCCCATCAAAGCCCTCAGGTAGATCTGTGTTTGAAAATGTGTTAAAAGTGTATTCAGGTAGTTTGCAAAGATCGTTTAGTTGTGCGATTACATTTGTTTCGTGCTCAGACCACATTTTATCGCGCTGTATTAAAACCTGAGATTGTCGCTCTTCATCCTCACGTCTAATACGAATTTTCTCCTCCTCTAAGCTGTTTTTAGCTGAATCCAATTTAGAAATTCTGTCCTGGAAATCGGCTTCTCTACGTTTTTGTTCAGCTCTGAATTTTGCTAAATATTCCTTCAATTCATCGTTCTTTTCAGCGATGGATTTTTTTTCGGCTTTAAGTAAGGTGTTTTCAGCAAAAAGAGCTTTTCCTTGCCCTGACAGCTTGTCTTTTTCTGATTGTTCAGCTTTTAATTCAGCTTTTAATTCGCTTACCTCTTCTCTCAATCTGATCTCCGGACTTTCAAGCTCTTCTTTATCTTCAATATCTTCCTTTTTACGCATCTGAAAATACATTCCTGCACCAAGTGCGATAATCAATGCTATTTGAATAATACCAGCTATGTCCATAGGGTAAATATATAGAAGCTCATGTGAAGGCTCAAGGGGAATTTAGGATGAAGATTTGACTTATTTTTTCTTGAAATCATCTTCTTTCAGTTGTGATTGTCTTAAAATAGATCGAAAAGTTCCGTATCTTATATCTTTTGCATGAATTGGTACGATAACATTTAAGGTCGGACTATTTTTCTTTCGATATTTAGCATGGGAGCCTGTCTGGGAAACGAAAAAGAAGTCCTTACTTTCAAGGACTTTTATTATGAGTTTAGCTGAATATGCTTTAGGCATGACTTAATCTAACTGAAGTAATTACTGGATATTTAACCTCTACTTTTTTCGGCAAAGGTGTGTCTTCAAAATAAAGTTCTAATGCATCTTGTAAATTCACAAGGGCTTCTTTGCGAGTTTTGCCAAAGCTGGATACATCTACCTCTAAACATTGTGAAATATAGTATTCATCTTCTTTCCAAACTACTGATTTGAGATCTATTTTTTTCATATATTTTATTCAACTTCTTCTTCATTTTATTTAAAAGAAAAAATAAGTCAATTTTCAGTCTTGTCTCATCCCTATTTACGCTTGCGATGTGCTGCTATCCATCCAGCTAGGGGGAAAGCTCCATATAGCAACATTCCTGGACCGGTTTCTGATGTACGTCCTGTAGTTCGATTTTGAATTGCTAGTGTAGATGCTGCCTGATTTTGGGAACTGCTTCCAAAATTAATTGTAGACCGAGATGATTTTTGTCCACTTTGTCCGTCTTGAGACGTAGAATACTTTACTGTAACTGTTCCTGTTGCAGTGTCTTTCGTAAGACCTGTGTCTGGATTTTTTGCAGTGATTTTATAAGTATAATTACCATTTGGTACTACTTTTCCGCCTCTTTTGTTGTCGGTGGTTCCATTCCATTTGGCTTCATATTGTCCTGCCGTGAGGAGCTGATTGCTTACTAATTTCACCACGCTTTGATTCATACTATTTCTTATATCAACATCAACTCGTGATTTTTGATTCACACGAAATGTTAAAGTTGTATCAGCTACGGTTGGATTAAATATTTTTGGACTAATACTATCTCTTGAAATCTCTAATCTACCACTGTCTGTAGGGCCAAGATCTCCGTCTTGATCACCGTTTAAATCGTTTCCTGTTGCAGGGGTTGCACCATCTCCTGTGTCTGCTCCAGCTTCTTCATCACCCATGATATTTCCAAAATCTACACCTGGAGGACCATCACTGGCTTCATCGCCCATGATGTTTCCAAAATCAACTCCTGGAGGACTGTCGTCTCCCATGATATCGCCTAAATCTGCACTTGGTGGACTAGAGTCTAGCAAGTCCCCGAAATTTAAACTTGGTGGAGCGTCGTCAGCATAGGCTACTGTTGTGACTGAACCAAGTAATAGGATACTTAGTACGAATATTGATATATTTTTTTTAATTTCTTTCATGTTTTTGTTTGAGGTTTATAATTACTCTTGTGCTGCTGCTCTGGCTGCTTCTAGTCTTGCAAGTGCTGTATCATAAGTTGCTGAAGCTGCTTCGTAGTATTCTTGTGCAATATCTCTCTCGTTTTTTGCAGTTTCATGTTCGGCTTGTGCTGCTTCTTTTGCTGCTTCTGCTGCTCTAAAAGCGTCTCCAGCTTCTCCAAGCTCCTCTGCCACCCCCTCTCCTGAATAGTTAGTGGCTGCAGCTGCTTCTGCTGCTTCTAGTCTTGCATTAGCTGAATTATATACTGATGATGCTGCTGTTACTGCCTCATAAGTTTCATATACTGTTGCCTCCTTTGCCTGGTATTCAGCAAATAATCTTGCCTTTTCTGATGCTGCAGCTCCTTCTTCATAAAGAGCGTCTTCCAAATCTAAATTAGCACTATCTCTTTCTTCTTGAGCTTGTAGTTCTATGCCTCTTTTAGACGAATTATTTTCGTTATATGCTTCTATTGCTGCTGTATGTGTTTCTTTTAATGAGTTATAGGCTTCTATGGCCTCTGCATAGGTTGTTGCTGCTATTTGAACTTCATCTGGGGCGTCCTCTGTTACTGTAAAAGGTCCTATTTCCGATGCTACTTCCTCCACTGCTGTAGTTGCTGCTGTTATTGCTGTATTATAGTCTGTATATGCTGTTTCATATGCTGTAATTATTTCTGCACTTACTTCACCTGTAGCTGTATCGTACTCAGTTTTTGCTGCGTTATATGCAATTGCTTTATCCATTACGACTTTATTTGCTCTGTTTATGGATAATGTCCCTGTCTCTAAGGCTGCTATTAATGCTCTCTCTTCTTCTGTAGTTTCTGCTACACATTCATCTGCCTCATTTCTAACTT
>CAYORB010000030.1:8221-12741 GCA_964406295.1 uncultured Candidatus Peribacteria bacterium
TATTGATGCTGCTCCTTCTTCTAAGGCTGATATTAACGCTCTCTCTTCTTCTGTACTTTCTGCTACACATTCACCTTCTTCACATGTTTCCGGTTCTACTTCTACACATTCATCTGCCTCATTTCTAACTTCACCTTCTTCACATGCTTCCGGTTCTACTTCTGCTTCATGTGCCTCTACTGCTACTGCATGTGCTGCTTCTAGTACATTATATGCTTCTACCGCTTCACTATATGCATTTGCGGCTACGTCCACTGCTTCAGAACTAGCTCTCAAGTCTGTAATATCTTCAGATATAGCTTCTACTGCTGCCACTATCGCTGTGTTTGTCTCATTTATTGCTGTTTCTACTGCTGCCATTGCTACACTATAAGCTTCATATGTTGCTTCATAGGCTGCTGTTGTTTCATCATTTACTTCCGCTACATATGCAACTCTTGCTGCTTCATATGCTGCTGCGGCTGTTTCGACCGCTGTGTTTGCCGCTAATATTGATGCTGCTCCTTCTTCTAAGGCTGATATTAACGCTCTCTCTTCTTCTGTAGTTTCTGCTACACATTCATCTGCCTCATTTCTAACTTCACCTTCTTCACATGCTTCCGGTTCTACTGCCACACATTCACCTTCTTCATTTCTAACTTCACCTTCATTTTCACATGCTTCTGGTTCTATTGCTGCTTCATGTGCCTCTACTGCTGCTTCATGTGCTGCTTTTGCTGTTAAATAAGCTGCTTTTGATTCATCATATGCAGTTTGTGCTGTTTCCACTTCATCTGAAGGCGTTTCTGCCGCTGCTACTGCTGCATCTGTCGCTACTACAGTCGCTTCTGCTGTTGTGATTGCTACATTATATGCTTCATATGTCGCTTCATAGGCTGCTGTTGTTTCATCATTTACTTCCGCTTCGTAGGCAATTCTTGCTGCTTCATATGCTGCTGCGGCTGTTTCGACCGCTGTGTTTGCCGCTGTTACTGCCGCTTCCCCTGTTGTTAAAGCATCTAGCAATACACTTTCTGCCGCTACACATTCACCAGATGTATTTCTAGTTGAACCATCTGGACAAGGTTCTGACGCCCCAATTGGCATAACTTTTAGCCATACAAAATAATATGGATTACCTATAGTTACATCTTCTAAATCAACTCTTTCTGCAAAATCAGGTCCTTCTCCTTTTTGAGGATATGCTGCTGTTACTTCTACATTTTCTGAACTTAAATCTACGTCACTAGCTGAAAATAATATCCAGTTATTAGCTGCGGCTTCAAAATTACTTGGAGCCCCAACTCCTGGTTGAGCTTCTGTTTTTAAATTCCACATTTTAACCTCTTTACAAGAAGCTATTAAAAATCCGTTGTTACTTGGTATCTCATGTACGGACGGATCATCTACAGGAAGTACTAAATCACTATTAATAGTTGGGTAAATTGCGAATTTTTTGTTCAAATTATCCACAGGATTGTACGCTGCTATAAGAATGCGATTTTCATCGTCAGGTTTAATAGAATCAATCACATCTTGAACTGTGATGTTTTCATCAGAATGATAAATGTGTATACCTGCTTGAAGAACACCTTCCACACCACCTGCTGGTGCTGTAAACGCTGCCTCCTGTACCGCTGTGAACGAATGTCCACTTGGTATACAATTATTTGCTATTGAACCGGAAAACTTACTACTACCGGAAATCTGCAAATCAATTGTTGGAGGACTATCCTCTGATGTTTGATAATTAGATTGAATAAGCGATATAGCCCCGAACAGTACAACGACTGCGATTCCCACCCCTGCAAATAGCTTTTTTGTTTTAGATATCATAGTTTTTTTGTTTATTTTTATTTTTAAATTATATCATAATACCATTTTTATTACATGATAGCAAATACTATTTGGAACCTATGCGCTATTTTTATCTAAGCTCTGCGTTTTTTGAGCAAATAGAATGTAGCAAATAGACTTCTCTCCCTGGGGAGAGGGATTGTTGGACTTTTATTTATATGTTATAATTGGTAGATTTTTAATAAAAAAACACATGTTTGGAGGTACAGAACATTTTGAAAATATAGAAAAGTCACAAGATAAATATAAACACACACTTGAAAATCTAGATAATAAAAGTGAATTGGATCATGAGAGGGTGTTAGAAGAATTTAATTTAAGTTTAGATGAAGCTAGGATTGTTTTCGAAACATTGCCCCCTGTAGAGCAGGAAGAATTTATAGAAGAATACAGATGTTATCTAGATGCGACAAAAGGTTATAAACCATCACGCTTAGAGATTTTTGTGCGAGTATTACAGTATATATCTCCAGAGTGGAGGAGGAAAACAGATGAAATGGTAAGAGAGTATATGCTTAGAAGTGAAAATTCACTTAGTTTACTGAATGTGAAAAAAGAAAAAGATGAAAGATGCTACATTCGTCATCTTAGGACATTTATTGAAGAAGGCTACTCAGGGTATATTGCACTAGTATTGAAGCATACTGGGAATACACCAAAAGCAAAGACTGTATGTGAGAAATATTCCGAATTTATAAATAGAAAAGTTTTTACTATAAATGAAGAGTTTGAACAAAAATCTTTTCAAGAAATAGAAAAATTAGTGCAAGATAATGCATATGGTAAATCATTGCAATATTTAACTGGATTTAAAAATAGTGATTATGAAAAGTATAAACAAAAAATAAAAACACTAGGTAAACAATTATACTTGGCACTTGCTCTAAAAAAACATTTTCAATATGAAGGTATAGATTGTAATGAGCAAACAGTTATGAATCAGGATTTAGCATATAGATTAAATATGCAGATTGGTATCTATGCAGATATTCCAGGACACGTAGCAATAGAAATGCCAGGCACAGGTCTTGTCTTAGATACATATGACAGGCAATTAAGAACTAAAGGTGAATTTATAGAAAAAGCTGGGTATGAAGCAGATTCATATGAAGCGAAAATAAAAGAAAAAAAATATTATATAACTTCTAGGGAATATTTAAGAGAAGATCAATATGGAGCAATGGAAGAACTCCCAAGAATAAGAAGGCCTAATACAACAGATGAAAAACTAGCACACTTATTTATAGATCGAGGAGTTGCTAATGCTTTTTTAAAAAAACAAATATATTGGTGGAAGTTTATTACAAAAATTGATTCAGAGAATGCACAAGCATATAAAATGTTGGGAATGGCTTTAAAAAGCAAATTAGAAACATCGAGTTCTTATAGAAAACAGACAATAGAAGTATATGAAAAAGTATCAACCTTAGAGCCAGAAAATGAACATGCCTATCTGTCTTTGGGAAAACTCTATTTAGGAGCAAAGAAATATGAAAAATCAGAAGAAGCTCTAAAAATAGGATTAAGTATAAACCCCAAAAACACAATGATAGTCGCTGTTTTACAAGATTTATATAATAAAACAAATAACATAAATGGAGCTATTGATCTATATCTATTACAATATAAATTGCATGACAAAAGTTCAGATTTCGAATTAAGCGGACTGGTGAAATTTTTAGAAACAAGAGGTAAACAAAGAAAACTAATTCGAATTATAGAAGGTTTAGTAAAAAATCCATCCCACATAGGTGCTATGAAGCTATTGCAAAAAATATACAAAAAAAAAGGATATGAAAAAGGAATAATAAGAAGTCATGTGATGCTATATCTATCAGGCGATAAAAATGAGAAAGATGAACTTGGAAGGCTTGGAGAATTCTTAAAAGAAAAAGGCAAAACAGGTAAATTTACTAGAATATTGAAGAAACTAATTAGAAAACATAAAAAAGCGCCAGAGGCACATTATGAATTAGGATTGATATATTATGAAAAAGGACGGTACAGCAAGGCAATAGATCAATTTTATGATTTTGAGGATGAGGGAGGGGATGAAAATGAAGTAGCGTATTATGTAACTATGGCATTTTCAAGTTTGGGCAATATAGATATAGCTATTGAAAGAATAGAAGAAAGAATGTCAAAAAATCCGAAGAATTTTGTAGAAGATTTTTCAACATTGGTAGAAGTATATAAAGAATCTAGGCGTAGTAAAAAATGGAAAAATACATATATTGTGCAAGATTTATTTGAAGAATATGAAAATAAAATAAAGCAAAATCCTAAAAAATATGAGCCAAATATAGCTCTAGCAATATTGCATAAAGAGGAAAAAAATCTTAAAAAATCAAAGGAATATGCTGAAAAAGCTTTAGAAATAAAGCCTGATAATGAAGATGCAAAGGCCATGATAGCAGCAGCGGATATGCTAATAAACTTAGAAAAATAGTCAAAAATACTATGAATACGCAACAGATAAAATCTAAAACAAAGGAAATAAAACTTTTTTCATTGCTATCAAAAAAGTTTTCCAGGAAGCTGAAATCTAAGAAAAATCGTAAATCTGAACAAATAGATAGGGCTTCACAACTTTTGATAAATAATTTTGATAAATAAGTAACAAAATGTCTTGATTTACCTCTCCTCCTCTGCGCCTTTGAAATAATATCCGACTACAAAACCAA
>CAYORB010000031.1:0-3816 GCA_964406295.1 uncultured Candidatus Peribacteria bacterium
CCTGGGGATTTTAGTCTCCTATTTATCTGGAGGTATATTGTAGTAATCAAAGAGGTAGCTGGCGATTTTTTGGAAGGTTGGTGCTGCGGTTGAAGATCCCCATTCACTGGCGCGTGGATGATCTAATTTGACCAAAATTACGAACTGTGGATCGTTGATTGGTCCAAAACCTGCGAAGCTTGTTATGGTTGTACCTATGCCAGAAAGTGCGCGTCCGTGTTTGTAGGTTTGTGATGTACCAGTTTTTCCTCCTACATAATGTTTTTCAACAGATCCTCTGTTTGCCACACCTTCTTCTACTGATTTTTTGAGCATTTCTACCATTTTGGCAGAGCTGTCTTCTGATATTACTCTGCGTATTTCTTTGGCTTCGTTTGTTGAACTTGTTTCGTTGTCGTGACGAATTTCTTTGATTATGTGTGCTTGCATCATTATTCCTCCGTTTACAATTGCGCTATAAGCGTTTGCCAGTTGTATCATTGTGACGGTTATACCTTGGCCGAAAGAGTGGGTTGCGAGTTCTGATTCTGTCCAGTCTTCGAAATATTCGATTTTACCTATGGCTTCGCTGTCGAATTCAATATCAGTGCGATCAAGGAAACCAAATTTGTCTATGTAACTGTAAAACAGTGCTGGGCCAATTCGTTTTGCAATAAAGGTCATACCTGTGTTTAGTGATTGTCCAAGCACGGTTTGCATGTTTACCAGTCCCATATATTTATTTTCTGAATTTTTGATTTCGAAATCATATTCTTCTGTGAAAACGTTCCAATCCACTCCTATTGGTCCATTGTCATTGAATGTTGTGTTTGGTGTTATGTCACCGTCGTCTATAGCAATGGCCATGGCGACACTTTTGAATACTGAACCTGGTTCATATGGCCATGAGACGGATTTGTTGTGATAAACCTCAGGACCACGGAAATTTTCATATCTGTAGTATTTTTCTGTGCCTTCTTCATCTATTTCTTTGAATACCGGATATTTGTCTAAAGTTATTGGATTGACGTAAAAATCATAAACTCCTTCTGTTTTTGTTGGATATAGTTCGTCGATTTCTTTTTGTGTGAGAGTTATTTCTATTTTACTAAATACTTCGCCGAAAATATTTGGATTGAAACTTGGGTAATGGGCCATTGCGGTAATTGCACCTGTTTGCGGGTTCATAACTACGACTTGTCCGCTGTCTGCTCGGTATTCTTTCACAGCAGCAGATAAAATTTCTTCTACTTTCATTTGTACAGACCTGTCTATTGTTAGTACTATATCATCTCCGTCCACTGCTGCTTTTAAGTTACTACTTCCTACTGTTATTAGTTTTCCTACTGAATCTTTTTTTGTTTGTAATTTTCCTTTTATACCTTGAAGATCGGTGTCATAGGCGCTTTCGATTCCGTATTGACCAACACCTTGATGATTTACATATCCGATTATGTTGGCGCCTAGGCCCTGTTCTGGGTAATAACGGAAGTATTCTTCCTGCATTCCGAGGCCGTTGAGGAAATCGTCTTTGTCTTCAGCTACCATTTGTTTTATTTGGTCGGAAATATCTGGATGTAATTTTCTTTTTAATACAACGTAGCGATTTTGTCCTTTGAGGATTTGTTCCAATTTTTTACTTGGAATTTCAATATGTGGAGCGAGCGAAACTGCTGTTGTTTCAACTGAGCTAAGTAATGGTGGATAGGCGTATAGTGCGTTATCTATTATTTCTACACCTGCGAGATTTAGGTTGAATATTTTGCTTTTTGTTTCTGGTTCTAGATCTGTTATTAAAAGTATTTCTTGTCGCTGTTTTTGGCTGATTTTTTCCGTAAATGTTTCTTTGAATTGCTTTTCTAATTCTTTGTTACTTATGGGTTTGATGAGCTCTTCTATTTCTTCTGGCGGGAGTTCTGCCGCGAGTGTCTTTTTGATTTCTTCTATGCGTTCGTTGTCAGCTGTACGTGCTTCTTCGAGATTGAAAAGTAGAGGTGCTATTTGTGTTGTTATGTAGAAAGGGTCTTCGATTAATGTTGGATCTGCGTATAGGAGGTTAAGAGTTGTATTTGTTGCTATTGGAAATTCTTCGCCTGAATGATGATCTGTTAATAAGATTTCTCCTCTTTGAGCTGGTAGTTCTATAACTCCAGATTGTGAGGTAGAAGCAATATTTTGGTAATAATTATGTTGAATTATTTGTAAGTAAAAAAGACGTGCAATAATAGTTGCGGTTATTAATCCGCTAGTAAGTATAAAGATACTTATTTTATTGAAATATATTTTGGGAGAACGAGAGTTTCTCATAGGTGCCAATAATACAATTTTTTTGGTGCTTTTGAAAGGCTTCTGATATACTCCTGCCATATGTTTAGAAGAACTACATTTCAGAATGGTTTGCGTTTGGTTAGTAAGCAAATTGAAGGGACTAAGGCTGTCACAGTTTTGATTCTGGTTGCTGCTGGAAGTCGGTATGAATCTACGAAAATTCGTGGAATTTCTCATTTTTTGGAACATATGTTTTTCAAAGGAGCTGAGAAATATAAAAATACTAGAGAAGTGTCTGAAGCGATTGATTCTGTTGGAGGTGAGTTTAATGCTTTTACAGGCAAAGAATATTCTGGATATTATGTGAAAGTTGCATCGGATAATGTAGAAATTGCTTGTGATGTTCTTTCTGATATGTTGATGAATTCTAGATTTGATCAAGCTGAGATTGAAAAAGAGAGAGGGGTTATTTTGGAAGAGTATAATATGTATCAAGACACGCCAATGTATCAAATTGGATGGAATTTTGAGCGTTTGATTTTTGGTGATCAACCTTTAGGTTGGGATCAGATTGGTACTAAAGAGTTGATAAACTCTGTTAAGCATGAGGATTTTGTGAAGTATAATAAGGAACTTTATACGCCTGATAATACTGTGATTTCTATTGCTGGTAATATTGACCATAAGGCTGCGTCTGATTTGGTGGCTAAATACTTTTCTATGAAAGCCAGTGAAAAGGCTTATGAATTTAAACCATTGGATTTGGAAATGAATGGTGGCAAGGTTGCTTTGAGGGAGAAAAAAACTGAACAAGCACATATTGCTGTTGGGTTTCCGGGGTATTCTGAGAGTCATCCTGATCATTGGGCAAAACGTCTTTTGGCGGTTATTCTTGGTGGAAATATGAGTTCGAGGATGTTTTTAGGTGTGCGTGAAGCGAAGGGTTTGTCTTATTACATACATACAAGTACTGATAATTATGCTGATGGTGGTGTGATAGTTACTAATGCTGGTGTTGATTTAAAGAGAATTGATGAGGCAGTTACAGGTGTGATTGAGCAATACGGCATTATTCGTGATGAAGATGTTTCGCTTGCGGAATTGAAAAAATCAAAAGCTTATTTGAAAGGTAAAATGGTTTTGACTTTAGAAGATAGTGAAGAATATTCTCATTTGTTAGCGAAATATGAGTTGTTGAGAGGTGGTGCGAAAAATCCTGAAGATATTTATAAGATGATTGATGCTGTTACTGTAGCTGATATTCGGCGTGTAGCGCAGGATTTATTTGTGGAAGATAAAATGAAAATTGCAGTTATAGGTCCTTATGACGATGAAAAAAGATTCGAAAAATTGATGAAATTTTAGTTTTGATTTGTGTGGGACACGTGTTTTAATGGTGTCTTATAATTTTTTCATATGATTGCTAAAGGGATTGATAATTTTGAAGTTAAAGATGATAAGGAAAGTGGTGAGGAAATTGTGGATATAAATGATTTTGCAGGAAAGGGCAATCAGCATTATGTTTATTCCTTATGTAAAAATGGACGAGAGTTGGTTTTGAAAGTTTTG
>CAYORB010000031.1:3916-12321 GCA_964406295.1 uncultured Candidatus Peribacteria bacterium
TGTTATGTTGCAGCCAAGGGAAGAAAATATTCAACCTGTTACACGTACAGATTTGCTTGAAAATAATGAGTTGAGAGATAAGGTGGGAGATGCTTTGAAGGAGGCTATTAAGCTATGGAAGGAAGAAGGAATTGGAATTGATCTTGCGGGGGGAGAGCTGGTGAAGGCTTATGTAAGGGGGTTGTTTAATAAGGATGAAGATTTGGCGATTTTTAATGTTTGGATGACAGGTGAGGAGGGGGCTAAGGTACCGACTTTGGTTGATACGAAATTGATTAGATATGATGAGACGCGTATATGGGGCAAGCCTTTTGTTAGTTTGTTGATGCCTTTGCAGTACGTTGCCTTGGCTGCTGTTTTGGAAGATGCTGGGTATGAGGGGATTGAATCAAATGTTGTCGGAAGAAGTTTTTATAAATTTTTCAAAGCTTGGCGAGGCGAAAAAGATGGGCGATTTAAGGCTGCGTGATGGGTGATTATTGGATATTGGAAAAGTCTTTGTTGATGTCAAAAAGGGTTTTTAGAGAATCTAATATTTCAGGATGATATTTTTGTTCTAATGATCCTAGTTTTTTATTGATGCGTTTCTGATCAATTACTCTAATTTGTCGTAGCATCATTTTTGATGGTTGAGAAAGCCCGTTTGTTTTGGATGGTTTGAGTTTGCTTTCAAATGAGTAAAGTTTTTTAACGTTGCTTGTTAATGGGCAAATTATTGTGACGGATCCTCGATTTTGAAATCCATTGGATTCAAGTGCAATGCATGGACGTAGTCCTTTTTGTTCTGATCCTTTAGTTGGCGATAGATTTACCAGTAAAATATCAAATTGTTTAATTCTCATCTTTGAGCAGTGTTAGGTAGTCTTCTATTCCTGTTTCGGCTAGTATTGAGTCTTCTTCTATAGAGTCTAAGGCTAATGAGGTTAATTCGTGTTGTAGTTGTAATTTTCTGTAAATATCAAGAGCTTTGTTTACTGCTTCTGTTTTACTTGTTCCTTTTTGAACGAGTTTGTTGACAAATATTTGATTATTTTTTGAAATCCGAATTGATAATGGATTCATAATTAGTTTGTAAAATACATATTTTAAATACATGTTTATAATACAGTTTTGTATTGTGGAATTCAATATTTTTTGAATTTGCTTTTTTCTTGAGTGTGATCCCTGGGGATTTTTAATATAAAAAACATAGGCAGATGGCTTTGGGGTAGGGAATTGATTTATAAAACCTTTACAATTATGCTTACAATTACCTTGACAATTATTTGTGCAGATATATTATGTTTATATGTTTAAGCCAAATTTTCAGTTAGATACAGAGCTTTTTAAAGTTATTAATGATTGTGAACGATTCTATGGTCAATTAGAGTCGCTTAAAATTCCTCAAAAGCTTGAATTAAATCTTGAAAGAGATACTAAGATTCAATCTTCGTATATTTCAAATAGTATGGAAGGTAACCCTTTGTCTTTCCCAGAGGTTACAAATTTGCTTTTAGAAGATAGAATTCCAGCAAATAGAGATGAAAAAGAAATAGTTAATTATTTTGATATTCTTAAAAATTTAAATGAGTATTCATCTGAACAGTTGACTTTAGAAAAAATATTAGAGATTCATAGAAAATTAATGTTAGGTGTGAATGATGATATTGCTGGGCAAATCCGTAATAAGGCGATTGTTGTAGGGAAATTGAAAGAAGATGAGGGAACAATTAAGCTTGAAGTAAAACATAACCCTCCAACACATAAAAAAGAAAAAATAGAAATAAGGTTAAATAAACTTATAGAATGGGTAAACAAAAGTAATATTCCATCAATATTAAAAGCAGGAATATTTCATCATGAATTTGTGTATATTCATCCATTTGAAGATGGAAATGGTCGTACTTGCAGATTATTAACATCACTTATTTTAATGCGAGATGGTTATCATATAAATAAATATTTTGTTCTCGATGATTATTACGATATAGATAGGCAGGGATATTCAAATGCATTAAACTCTGCGGATAATGGGGAAAAAACGAAGTGGTTAAATTATTTTAGCCAAGGATGTAAATATTCACTTCAAAGTGCATTAAGTCGAGTTAATACCGCTTTATCTAGACTCAAAGTGGTTGAAAGGCCAACAAAAAGAGAGGGGGAAGTGATTGCTTTAATACAAGAAAAGCGAGAATTGACAACGGCAGATGTTGTACAAGTTTTAGGTGTATCTCGGCAACAAGCACATAATTTATTGAAAGGTTTGGTTCATAAAGGTTTTATCAAAAAAGAAGGTAGTACTAAATCTAGTTATTATAGGGTGAAATAGAGGGGAATTCGATTTGGAGTGTTTGCTGTTTTTGATGGAATGTGGTATGATTTAGTGAAATAAATAAAAAAATAAATATTATGGGTGGAAGAAATGGAAATAGCTTTCGTATTAGAGAAAATCGCTTGGTTTTTGAAGTGAATGGAGGTGGTGTAGAGAGGTATGAAAGTTCTCAATCACTTCGTGATATTGAGGTTGATAGAGAATATATGTATGAATTTGCGCAAGAACATTTAGAGGCTGAGTATACAAATGAATTAGCTCTATTTGATTCAGAGGGGTACAAAAAGTACCTTGGTGCTTTTTTTGTGCGATTTGGTTATAAAAAACAAAAAACTATTTCAAATTTGGTAAAAGAGAGAATCTTAGCGAAAAAAAAAGAATCAACTGATTATTTTGATAGGGTAAAACAAGACTTGGTATCGAAAGAGAATGTTCTTACTAGAGAGGAGTTTCAAGGTGTTTTAGATGATATAGGAGTTCGTTCTGGGAAAAATCTTGAATTATTGCGGAAATTAAAATTACAGGGGTTGTTAGATGAAAATAGTAATGATATTCAAAAAGGTTTTGAGCTTTTGGCTGCTGGGCCTTTAGGGTTGGGGGTTTTGGGTGGTGCGAGGGTTGCTGAGGTGTTGAAGGGGAAGTTGAAAGATGTAAAATGGCAAGAAGCGAAGGAGGTGAAAAGAAAAGGTAAAAAAGAAGTTGCTAAAGTTAAAACAGCGTTTGAATCTAGAATTCAACTTGATGCGTTGCGGAAAGTATTAGCCAGAGATTTTCAAGAAGTTTTAGAGTTTTCGGATGGTGTTAATGCGAGTGGGGAGGTAAAGATGAATGATTTGAAGGAGGGGTTGGTATTGGATGATGATTTAAAAAAATCGTTTGGTGAAAAAATCAGAAATGGTTTGAAAAGCATTGAGGAAAAAAAATGGAAAGATTTACAGAAGATATTTGAAGAGCATTATACAACTGGTAAACTTGCAGTCTTTAAGAAAAATTATACTGAATTTATGATCATGGTGGCGGTTGCTAATTTGCAAACGAAGTTGAAGGAGGTGCCACATTTAGACAAGTTTAGAGATACTGATGATGGTAAATCAGTTGTTCTTGATTATACGGTTAAGGGGCTTGCTGCTGAGGTTAATGTTAAGGGGGTAGGTGATACAGGAAATAAATATTCTACATTTGTGACAGCTGAAGAAGCTAGAATTAAAGCTGCACAATCTGCTGACCAAGCTAAGACTGCTGCTGATAAACTTGTTGCTGATAAAAAAGCTATGAAAGATGCTATTAAGAAAGCTGGTGGATTGCCTGCGATTTTGTTTGCGTTGTTTGGTGGTATGAAAGATGAGAATGATGTGACGCTGGCTGATAAATTGTTTAATGGAGATAGCCCTATGTTTGCTGCGATGCTTGGTTTGAAAGGTGTGAAATTTGGGCCTTTTGAAGAAATGGCTGCGACTATTAGAGACTCGGCTAAAGAGCATCCAAAATTTGAAAAATTATTGGGTAAATTTGAGAAAGCTATAGGTGTTAAATCTGGAGAAATTGCTTCTAATGTTAAGGCTTTGGTTGGTGCTGATTTTACTAAATGGCTGGATGGAGGGATGCCTTTAACTACAGCTGTTGCTTTGGCCAAGGGATATACGGCAAAGAAAGGAAAGACTATGAAATTGACTCTTCCTAAAGGAAAGGCTTTATTGCTTCCTGAGGGGGAACACATGGTTTCTACTAAGTTTGGTCAATTGAAAAAA
Source organism: uncultured Candidatus Peribacteria bacterium (assembly GCA_964406295.1). Taxonomy (GTDB): domain Bacteria; phylum Patescibacteriota; class Gracilibacteria; order UBA1369; family LOWO2-01-FULL-3; genus CAYORB01. The sequence continues at coordinate 7,976 of CAYORB010000031.1, forward strand.
ATTACTGTTAAAAAAGGTGAGACAAAGGATTTCAAACCGGCTGCTAATCAAGATTTTGTTTATGTGCAAAAGCTAGTAGGTAAATCTATAATTCCTGCTGGTACCACTTCGGAGTTGATAGATGTCCATAGTTAGTACTATTTTATCTCTTGTTTCGTTTGAGGTGATTCGTTAGTATGTTTGCGCTTTTTCGGGAGCTTTTAGAAATATATTAACTTTATATAATTATGGCAGGAATAAAAGAAAAAACATTGATTTTGATTAAACCTGATGGTATCCAAAGAGGACTTGTTGGTGAAATCACTACCAGATTTGAGAAGAAAGGTTTGAAGCTTGTTGGTATGAAAATGATGAGTCTTGATGAAGCGGTTTTGCGTGAACATTATGCGCATATTGCTGATAAACCATTTTTCCCTGGAGTTTCAAAATTCATGCAAAGTTCACCAGTTGTGGCTATGTGTTGGGAAGGGTTAGATGTAGTTGAGACGGTTCGTCGTATTACCGGTATTACTAAAGCTAGAGAAGCTGAAGCTGGTTCTATACGTGGTGATCTTGCGATGAGTGTTTCTTGTAATGTTATTCACGCATCTGATAGTCTTGAAAATGCTGAGAAGGAAGTGAAGAGGTTCTTTGCGCCTGATCAAGTTTTTGATTATGACAAAGGAGAATTCATTCATGTTTATGGAGAAGATGAGAGAGCATAAGGGGATTGTACGGTTTACTGATGCTGAGTCTTTGGAGATAAAGGCTGCGGAGGTTCGCATCAATGCTTTGAAATCTATATTTAAAGCCCAGAAAGGTTCTACGGGGGCTACCATGTCTATAGTGGAAATTTTGGTAGCGCTGTATTATGGACAGCTGGCTGGTGGGCCGGTTATGGATTTTAATCCTTTGAAACCCGGGTGTGAGAATCAGGATTATTTGCTGTTGTCTAAGGCGTCGGCTATGCCTGCTTTGTATTCTTTGCTTGCTGATCTTGATTTTTTTGATAAATCGGAATTGGATTATTTGGGGAGTGAAGGGGCTTTGTTGGCGATGAATCAGGGTGATAAGGTGCCGGGAGTTACGTTTTCTAATTTTGTGTCTGGGCATGGTTTGTCAATTGCTTTGGGATTGGCTTTGAGTTTAAAGATGGATAGGAAAGGTAATAGAGTTTTTTCTGTTTTGGATAATGCTGAATTGCAATGCGGGCAGGTTTGGGAGGCTATGATGGCTGCGGCTCATCATAAATTGAACAATCTTGTTTGTTTTGTTGATGATAATGGTGTTCAAGGGAATGCGAAAGTTAGCACTGTGATGGATGTTGGGTCTATGCAAGATAAGTTTGAGGCTTTTGGTTGGAAGGTGATTCAAGTTACTGATGGTCATGATTTTGATAAGTTATTGGTGGCTGTTGATAGGGCGTTTACTGTAATACGTCGGCCAGTTTGTATTTGGTGTAGGACGGTTCCTGGGAAAGGAGTGGATTTTGCTGAAGGGAAATCTAGTTATCAAAATGTGCCTTTGAGTGAAGGGGAAATGTCTGTAATTATTCCGAAATTAGAACAATTGATATGCAAGATGTGATTTTACAATTAGGTAAGAAGTATGCGAATTTGGTTGTTTTAACCACTGAATCTTCTTGTGAGGGCTTTGCTAAATTTTTTCCGAATAGACATTTTACTTTTGGTAGAGGGAGTGGGAATATGGTTTCTGCTGCTGCTGGATTTGCTTTGCGAGGGAAATTGCCTGTGATTGTTGGAGATGGTGTGGTTAGTGAATGTTTTGATCAGGTTGTGAATGATATTTGTAAACCTAATTTGAATGTGAAAATTGTGGATAGGCGTGGTGTTGGATTGATTGATGATTTGCGAGATTGTAATGACTTGCTTTCTGCATGTGAAAAATATGGCGCTACTGTTGTTAAAATCTAGTATTATCTGTTAGTATTGTGACCATTAAATAATATTTTTTGATTATGCCTCATAGACAAATAAAGATTTTTTCAGGATCTTCTCATCCTGAATTAGCAGAAAACATAGCAAAGGAACTGGATATAGAGGTTTCAGGTATGTATATTTCACGTTTTGCTTGTAATGAAATTTATACAAAACCTAGTGAAAGTATTAGAGGTGGGGATGTATTTGTTGTTCAAACGGCTTCGTCGAATGTGAATGAAGATTTGATGGAGTTGTTTATTATTTTGGATTCTATGAAACGGTCTTTTGCTGGGAAAATTCATGTTGTGATGCCACATTATGCTTATTCAAGACAGGATAGAGTGGCTACTCCAAGAGAGCCTATTTCTGCGAAATTGGTTGCAGATCTTATGTCTACTGCTGGAGCTGATCATTTGATTACTATGAAGTTGCATAGTGACCAGGAGCAAGGATTTTTTGACTTCCCTGTGGATAATGTTAATACGAAAAAGTTGTTTGCTAAGTATTTTGAGGAAAAAGGGTTGAAGGATTTAGTTGTTGTTTCTCCTGATGCTGGAGGTGCGAAAGATGCGAAAAAATTTGCTGATCGTTTGGGTGCGGATTTGGCGATTATTCATAAATCTCGTCCTGGGCATAATCAAACAGAGGTTACTCATGTTGTTGGTGATGTGGATGGACGTACTTGTTTGCTTTATGATGATATGATTGATACTGCTGGGTCTGTGACTGCTGCGAAAAAGGCTTTGATTGGGATGGGGGCGAATGAAGATGTTTATCTTGCTGCGACTCATGCTGTGTTTTCAGGACCGGCTATAGATAGGTTTAAAGAAGCTAAGTTTAAAGAAGTTGTTGTGACTGATTCTATTCCTTTGACTGATGATAGGAAATTTGAAGGATTAACGGTTTTGTCAGTTGCGCCTTTGTTGGCGAGAGTTATTAGGAATGTGAATGAAGATAGATCGGTTACCAGTGCGATGGATTGTTAATTTTAGTGCGTCTTAATTAATAAAAACATATTATGGAAAAACGTATATTTGTAGGTAGTGATCATGCAGGGTTTCAGGTTAAAAATGAATTGAGAGAGTATATGGAAGAACAGGGCTATAATGTGACTGATCTTGGATGTTTTAGTGAAGATCCTTGTGATTATCCTGATATTGCCAGAGAAGTTGGTGAGAAGGTTCAAGAGCATAAAGATTCTGTTGGAATGCTGGTTTGTGGTAGTGGCGTTGGGATTTCTATTGCAGCAAATAAGCTAAGAGGTATTCGTTGTGCGCTTTTGTACAAGCCAGAATTGGCTGAAACCGCGCGAAAACATAATAATGCTAACGTTATGGCACTTGGCGCGCGCTTCACAGAAATGTCTGATATGAAGGCTGTTGTCGACAAGTTTTTAACAACGGATTTTGAAGGGGATGCTGAAAGACATGCCCGCAGGGTAGATAAATTAAACACAATGTAATGCATATTCAAATTTCTCCTTCAATATTGTCAGCGGATTTCGGGAAACTTCGTGAAGAAGTCGATTCTGTGATAGCTGCTGGTGCGGATCGTATTCACTTTGATGTGATGGACGGTCATTTTGTGCCGAATATTAGTTTTGGTGCGCCTGTTCTTAAATGGGTTGATAGTAAAGGGCTTCCTATTGATGCGCATTTGATGATCTCTGAACCTTGGAAATATTATGATGATTTTGTGAAAGCTGGTGCTACCACTTTGATTGTGCATGCGGAAGCTTGTGATGATTTGCGAAAAAGACTAGAGCAAATTAAAGAAGCTGGTGCTTTGCCTGGGGTTTGTTTGAAGCCAGGTACTCCTGTGTCTGCGATTGCAGATGTTTTGGATATAGTGGACCAAGTTTTGGTTATGACAGTTGAGCCAGGGTTTTCTGGCCAGAAATTTATGGCAGATATGCTGTCAAAAGTAAAAGAATTGCGTGAAATGGGTTATGAGGGACATATATCTATAGATGGAGGGGTCAATCTTGAGACTGCTGAGCAGTGTCGTGAGGCTGGTGGTGATATTTTGGCGGCAGCAAGTGCTATTTTTAAAGCAGATGATAGAAAGACTGCTGTTGAAGGGTTGAGAGGGTAGATGGTATAATCTTATTATGTCACGTATTCATAGATCAATTAGAAAGCGGGCGCATAAAATCGATGTGGATCAAGTTGCAAATGCGGCGGAGGATTACATAGATGCTTTTAAGTTATATAAAAATGATTTGAAAGGGTTGAAAGGTCTTTGCACGGAATTGAGGATCAAGGCTATGGTTAAGAAGATCGATAGTTTTGAAAAAGAAGTTGTGAAAATGGAAAACAAAATCGCTGTTTTGCTTGAGCGAAGGGCTTTGGAAGCTGTTAAGCTTGATGAAGAACTACAATATAATTTGACTATGGTTGAAGATAGGTTGGGACGAGATGATTTTAA
>CAYORB010000032.1:0-12120 GCA_964406295.1 uncultured Candidatus Peribacteria bacterium
TCATAAGAACTTGTAATATTTGGATCACCAGAACAATCAATCTCAGTATCCGCCGCAAAGGCTATCATTGGAGATGTTATAGGTATCAGTAGACTTAGTATTGTAACGATACTGAATATTGATGTTACTTTTTTGAACAATAATTTTAGGTGCGACATGATTATGGCTTGGTTATTTTTGTTTTTATTTGATTGAAGTATTATACCATGAAACTTGAGTTAAGGCAAGACGTCTAGTGATTTCTCTTGTATATCTTTTGTTTCTTTATTTGCTATCATTTTTTCGTATTTTTCATTGAAATTTTATGGATTTTTCAAAAATAGATTTAAGTCAAAATCAGGATTTAGCGAGGTTGATAATTCTTGAAGCTTCAAAACGTGATTTTAAGGATAGACGTGCTTTTCAAAAATTCCGTAATACTCTTGTGAAAAAAAGTGGGGGAGTTATATTTCATAATCTCTATTTTATTAAGGCTTATAGGGATTTGATAGCTGAGGGGGAGATGATTGATAAGCCTTCATTGTTGAAATTGATTCAAAAACGATCTGTTAGAACTATGAGTGGTGTGGCTCCGGTTACTGTTTTAACTAAGCCATTTCCTTGTCCTGGACGCTGTGTATATTGTCCAACTGATATTCGTATGCCAAAGAGTTATTTGGCGTCTCAGCCTGCTGCGCAGCGTGGATTTAGACAGCAATTTGATCCATATTCTCAGGTTTTTGTTAGATTGAAAGCTTTGATGATGACTGGGCATGAAATTTCGAAGGTTGAATTGAGAATTTTAGGTGGTACTTGGAGCGCTTATCCTGATGATTATAAGGAGTCTTTTGTGAAAAAGTGTCTTTTGGCTATGAATGAGTTTTATGATCAAATAAGTGATGGGGTGGGGGATAGGATACAGGATGTGACTAAAAAACTCATTGTTAATGGTGATGAAATTAGTACGGTTATTTTGAATCCTTTGGTAAATGAAGGGGATTTGACGTTTTCTGATGTGGTGGAAAAAAATGAAACTGCGAAAGTTAGATGTATTGGTATAAATATTGAGACAAGACCTGATTGTGTTTCTCAGGATGAAGTTGTGAAATTGAGGTATTTGGGTGTTACTAAGGTTGAAATGGGGGTTCAAACTACTGATGATAAGGTTCAGGCTTTGACTAAGCGTGGGCATGATTTGAATTCTGTAAGGAAAGCGACTGCTTTGTTGAAAAATGCTGGTTTTAAGATTGGATATCATATGATGCCAAATCTTCCAGGTGCGAGTATTGAAGGTGATAAAAATATGGTCGCTGATTTGTTTACTAAATCTGATTATCAGCCGGATTATTTGAAAATTTATCCTTGCATGGTGCTTCCTGGGACAGAATTGGAGAAAATGTATGAAAAAGGTGATTATGAGTCTTATTCTGATGAGGTTTTGGAAGAAGTTTTGTATGAAGAAATGAAATCGGTGCCGGAATGGTGCAGGGTTGATAGGGTCGCTCGCGACATCCCATCAGATGAAATAGCGTCTGGGTCAAAGAAGTCCAATATCAGGCAAGTGCTGGAAAAACGAATGAAAGATGAAGGTTTTAGATGTAGAGATATTAGAGCTAGAGAGATTTACGACGGTGAGCTTGATGAAAAAAATGTTGAATTAGTTCTGCGTGAATATGAGGCGAGTGGAGGGCGAGAGTTGTTTTTGTCTTACGAAGATGTTGTGCAAGATAAACTGATTGCTCTTTTGCGCTTACGTTTGCCAGATTCTGTGATTATTGATGAATTAAAAGATGCGGCTTTGATACGTGAAGTCCATGTTTATGGTAAGCAGATAGCGGTGGGTGATAAGCACGGTGGGATTAAACAACATTTTGGTTGGGGAGGCAAATTGATGAAAGTGGCTGAAGAACTTGCTGTTAAAAATGGATTTTCTAAAGTTGCTGTTATTTCTGGTATTGGGACGCGTGAATATTATAGAAAAAAAGATTATGAATTGGAGGGGACTTATATGTTGAAGGATGTTTAGGTGGTTGGGGCTGTCCGTGAAGTGGTTCGCGCGTTGGTTTGCACAATGTATCTTGTGCGAAGCTTTGTTGTGAGAGGCTCTTAAAGAAAAAAGACGAGTATTATCTCGTCTTTTAATTTTTGAAATTATTTATTTCTTTGAATTAAGCGTTTGTTTCTGGTGATTGATCTAATAAAGGTTTTGATGTTTCTTCCTGTGCAGCTATTCTTTCTTTACTGTTGTATGCTAAGATTTTTTCTCGTTCTAATTTCAATCTTGCGATTTTCTCTACTTGGTCTTGTTGTTCTTCCTTTCCTGCTAAATCCCCCTCTTGACTTGATGCTATTTTATTGCTTTTGTCCATAATATTTTGTTTTATATGCTTCTATTATAGCATTTTGTCAATGCTTTCGGCAATCTTTTCTGCTAGGCTGGTGTGATCGTGCAGTAATGGGTCTTTTGCTATGATTTTTTCCGCACTTTGTCTTGCTTTGGCTATTGTGATGCTGTCAGTCAGGCTAGCCATTTTTAAATCCGGAATTCCACTTTGCCTTGTACCATATATTTCTCCAGGTCCACGTATTTCTAAATCAATTTCAGCTAATTTAAATCCACTTGAATGTTTTTCCATTGATTTTAGTCTTGGGCTTTTTGCTTTTTCAGTGCCGCTTGGGAAAAGAAAGCAATATGATTTATGCTCCCCTCTTCCTACACGTCCTCTGAATTGATGAAGCTGTGCCAATCCAAATCTTTCAGCGCCTTCTATCAACATAATTGTTGCATTTGGTACGTCTATACCTACTTCTATTACTGATGTTGAAACTAAGATATTTGTTTTATTTTGTGAGAATTTTTCCATGATTTGATCTTTTTCTTCTTGTTTTAATTTTCCGTGAAGTAGATCAACTTTTAGTTCTGGAAATATGTCATTGCTTAGGCGTTCGTATTCAGTTTTTACTGATTTGGTTTCTAATACATCGGATTCATCAATGAGTGGGCATATCACAAATGCTTGTCTGCCTTTGTTTATCTGGTCTTCTATCCATCTATATGCTTCGATTCTCTTTTTTTCGGGTATGACATGTGTGATTATTTTTTGGCGTCCTTTTGGCATTTCGTCAATTATCGAGATGTCCTGATCTCCATAAACGGTTATTGCAAGGGTCCGTGGTATAGGTGTTGCTGTCATGCTTAATAAATGTGGAGATCCAAAGCTTTTGAGGATTTCTCTTTGTTTTACTCCAAATCTATGTTGTTCGTCTATTATTGCTAGTCCTAAATTTTTGAAAGAAATATCTTTTTGAATCAAAGAGTGTGTGCCAATTACTATATCTACTGTTCCAGTTTTCATTTGGCGAATAACATCTTCTTTTTGTTTTTTAGTAGTACTGCCAGAAATAAATTGTAGATTTAATCCATATTTTTGAAGAGTTTTTACAAAGGTGGAATAATGTTGTTTTGCGAGTATTTCCGTAGGGGCCATTATCGCTACTTGATATCCGTTTTCTACTACATGGAGCGCATTTAGTGCAGCAACGATTGTTTTACCTGAGCCTACATCTCCTTGTATTAATCTTGTCATAGGAAATGAGCGTATTAAATCTCCATGTACTTCTTTTAATACTCGTTTTTGTGCTTCTGTTAATTCGAATGTAAGGTTTTCTATGCAATGTCGTACGTTTTTACTTTTTATAGATATTTCTTTGGCTTCTCCTTCTGCTGTTTTTTGCCAATACCATTTTTTTTGTAAAACTTTTAGTTGTAAAAGAAATAATTCATCAAAGGCCAACCTCTCTCTTGCTTTTTGTAACTGGCTTGAGTCTGTTGGAAAATGGATGTTAGCGATAGCTTCTTTTAGTCCTATTAACTCGTGTTCATCAAGTATTTCTTGTGGCATGTATTCTTTGAAATGTGCTATCCATTCTGTCATGAGAGGTTTAAGTTTTTCTCTCATCCATTTTGAATTTATTCCTTCTGTTTCGTGGTAAATGGGTACAATACGTCCACTATGTATTTGTTCGCCTGTTTTGTTTTGAAGTTCGTAGGATGGGCTTTGTAGACTGACTTTGCCGAAAGACATTTTTGCTTTTCCGCTTAATACAATATCAGATGAACGTGGGAGTATTTTTATAAGATGGGCTTGATTAAACCATACTACGTTAGTTGATCCTGTTTCATCGCTAATAATTCCTCTTGTTATTGTTTTGCCAAATTTACTTTGAATATTAAATAAACTACTGAGTTTTCCTTTTACTGTATTTACTTCATTGAGTCTGATATCGGATATTTTTGTGTATTCTGTGGTGTCGTTATATGTTCTTGGGAAGTATAATAAAAGGTCCTTGATTGTTCTTATTTCAAGACTTTCTAGTTTGTTGATATGTTTCTTTGTTGTTCTTAAAATCCCTGCTAAAGATCTATTTAGCATTGCTTATGACTTTTAGAAATTTGCGTTTACCTGCTTGTAGTAATTTTTCTTCACTAATGTTTATAGTAGTATCAACCGATGTTGCTTTTTTACCGTCAATTCTCGCTCCTCCACCCTCTATTAAACGTCTAGCTTCACTTTTTGAGCTTGTAAGTCCTGTTTCTGCAAGTAGATCTATCAATCTCCATTCTATTTGTTCTAATTCTCTTAATTCTATATCGATTGGTAGTCCTTTATTTGCAAAAATTTCTATAAATTCCTTCTCAGCAGCATCAGCATCTGAAGTGCTGTGATACATACTTACAATTTCTTTTGCTAATCGTACTTTTAAATTTCTAGGATTTTCTCCTTGGTCCAAAGCCTCTTTAATTTTCATAATTTCGCTCATTTCCACATCTGTTGCCAATTCAAAATAACTTAATAGTAAATTGTCTGGTACTGACATAGTTTTTCCAAAAATCTCTTTTGGACTTTCGTTTACTCCTATGTAATTTCCTAGACTCTTACCCATTTTTTCTGAACCGTCTGTTCCTACAAGTAAAGGCACTGTTATGATATTTTGAGGTGTCATTTTGTATGCTTTTTGAATTGTTCTCCCTGCTAAGAGATTAAATGTTTGATCTGTTCCTCCTAATTCTACGTCGCTTTGCATAGCAACAGAATCATATCCTTGCATTAGTGGATATAGGAATTCATGCATATGTATAGGTTTTTCGTCTTTCATTCTTTTTTGATACATGTCTCTTTCTAACATTTTTTGTACTGTGAAGGATTGTGCTAGTTTGACTACATCTGCAAAATGAAGTTTTCCAAGCCAGTCTGCATTCCACATTATTTCGGCTTTATCTGTGTCAAGAATCTTTCCAGCTTGTTCTAAATATTTTTCTGCGTTTTGTTCTAATTGTTTTTGAGTTTTTGGTTGTCGAACTGCCATTTTGTCAGTTGGGTCCCCTATTTGACCCGTGAAATTACCAAAAAGTAATTGTACATGATGTCCTGCATCTTGGAATTCTTTTAGTTTTTTTATCACAACCATGTGACCTATATGCAGATCAGCTCCTGAGGGATCTATACCAAGTTTTATTTTGAGTTTTTTGCCTGACTCTAATTTTTCTTGTAAATCTTTTTTTACTATCACTTCTACTGTTCCACGTGCTAGTAGTTTTTCATTGTCGATTTTCATATATCTGTCTTATTTATGACACTAAAATAGTGGATTTGTTTGTTCAAAGCAAAGTTTAAGGTGTAAAAAAGTTGACAAATTTGAAAAACTTCGTATATTATCATCTTCCAATTAATACTATTTTCTAAATCCTCCCCATATGTTGGAAGAAAAGCTATCCAAAATAGGCTTTAACAAAAAAGAAACAAAAATTTATCTTGAATTATTAAGGATTGGTCCGCAACCTGTGAGCGTGATTGCTAAAAGGCTGTGTTATAATCGTACCAGTACCTATTCTGTTTTAGGAAGTTTGCAACAGAAGGGTGTGGTTTCTTGTTATAAACAATATAATTTAAAAATCTTTGTTGCGAGTGATCCGAATTCTCTTATTGCTTATCTTGATAGTAAAAGTAATACTTTTGCTTATTATAAAAAAGAATTTTTAAATTTAATTCCTGGGTTTCGCGCTTTTTTTAAAAATTATAATTTCAAAAAACCTGTTGTTCGTTACTTTGATGGACTTGAAGGTGTGAAATATGTAATGTGTGATGCTCGTTCTTCAAAAGGAAAAAATTTGTCTTATATATGTTTAGATAAATGGCTTCATTCAGGGATGAAGGATTTTTTAATTGAATGTAAAGAAACTTCTGGCTTAAATAAAAAAGGGTCTTTGAAAGCTATAGTTCCTGATACTGAAGAAATTCGTGCTTTTTTTGAAGCTTATTATAATGATTGTTTGACAGAGGTTTTATATGTGAATCCTAATGTTTCTGAGGATTTGTTTGAAAATGAGATGACTATTTATGATGATAAAGTTGCTATTATTCATTTGATTTCAGGTGAAGAGTTTGCTGTGATTATTGAGAGTTCTGAAATCGCTAATATGCAAAGGGCTATTTTTAGCATGGCTTGGAAAGGTTTAGAAATTTGTGTAGAGTAAGTTTATGAATTTAGAGGTAATTGAAGGAGTTAGGTTGGATAAATTCCTTGCGTCAAAGCTTGATGATATGTCTAGGGCTAAAATTCAGCTTTTGATTAAAAATGGAGATGTTTTGATTAATAATGTGGCAGTTAAGCCAAGTTATATTTTAAAAGGTGGAGATACTGTTTATATTAAGGATTTGAAGGTTAATGATGAGGTTTTGATTGAGGAAAATTTGGATTTAGAAATTTTGCATGAAGATGAAGATTGTATGGTGTTGAATAAACCTGCTGGTGTTGTAGTACACCCTGGTGAAGGAGGAAGGTATCTTAAAGGCACGGTGGCGAATGCTGTGAAGTCAAAAGTTGATGTTGGTGTTGGTGATGATATGCGTCCTGGAATTGTTCATCGTTTAGATAAAGATACTTCTGGTGCATTGATTGTTGCGAAAACTAAAAAGGGCTATGATTCTTTGATAAAACAATTTCAAGAAAGGAATGTGTTTAAGTCTTATTTGGTTTTGGTTAACGGTGTTTTAGAACATGAGACTGGTATAATTGATTCTCCTATCGGTAGAGACCTTAAACAAAGGAAAAAAATGGCAATTTCAGCTGGTGCTAAAAAAGCTATATCTAAATATTCTGTAATTGATTCTTTTACTCTTGGGGAAAAACGGACGTTTTCTTTACTTGAGGTTCAAATTAAAACAGGTAGAACTCATCAAATAAGAGTGCATATGGCGGCTATTGGACATCCTGTGGTTGGTGATGTTGTTTATGGGACAAAAAGCGTAAATAGGTTTTTTAAGGATAAATATGGTTTGAATAGGCAATTTTTACATGCACAAAAACTTGAATTTATTTCAGGTGATAAAAAGGTAAAAATAAAATCACCTTTAGCAGGTGATCTTCAGAAAATTCTTGATAATTTGATGGCTGCTTAAGCCTTTATGTCAGTAATTTCAATTGTTGTTAGTTCTTGTCTATGTCCTTGTGTCTTTTGGTATCTCTTTTTTGCTTTCATCTTGAATACTCTGATCTTTTCTCCACGTTTATGTTCTATGATTTTAGCGCTTACAACTGCTCCTTTTATTGTAGGAGTACCTATTGTTGTATTATCTTTGTCGTTGATAAGCAAAACTGTATCAATCTTGATTGTATCACCTTCTTTTCCTTCAAGATGTTCAACTTCAAGTACTGTACCTTGTTCAACTTTGTACTGCTTTCCTCCTGTTTTAATTACTGCAAACATATGTGAAAATAAAAATCGCCCAGGAAATATATTGTAAAACTTTGATTAGGTCAAGTTTTTTATTTCAGAGATTGTGTCATCGAATGCTTTGTCTATGATTACCTTTTCTTCTTCTAGAAAATTTGATAGTACGAAACTGCTTAAGTCTTGTTGTTTTGGACTAATGTCTCCCCTACTTTCTATTCCTATTTTGATTCTTTTGAACTCTTCTGTTCCAATTTCTTGAATTATAGATTTTATTCCGTTATGAGTTCCGGCTGATCCTTTGTGCCTAACCCGTATTTTCCCTAGTTTTATATCTATATCGTCAAAAATGACTATTAGATTTTCTACTGGTTCTTTGAAAAAATTTAGTATTTTGCTTACTGCTTGGCCAGATAAGTTCATTAATGTTGTTGGCTTTGCTAATAGTAAAATCTGATTATTGAATGGGATTTTTGTGGTAATTGCTTTTAATTTTGGTTCTTCTTTCCATTTTATTTGTAAACCACTTTTTTCTAATTCATTTACGAATTTGTCTAAGGCTAAAAATCCAGCATTATGTCTGTTTTTTGTGTATTTTTCTCCTATATTTCCTAGACCAACTACTATTTTCATTTTCTGTATGGAAATGATTTTTCTTTTACCATAATGACGTCTCCAAAAGTAGCGCCTTCTTTTTCAATTGCCTTTTTAATGCCCATTTTATCTATAAAATGATAGACTCGTTCCAATCCTTCGAGATTTCTTAAATCTGTCATTATTAGGACTTGTTCTATTCTTTTTCCTCTTATTCTAAATATTTTCTTGTCTTTTTTTCTGATTATTTTTTCAATTTCAAACTGAGTTGTTTCTAAATGTGGCTGAAGTATTGTTGTTCCTTTTTCTTCAATTTCTTCTTCAGGTTTTTCTGTTAATTTAACTTCTTGTAGTTTCTTGACCATTTCAAATAATAAAGGTTGAAGTCCTTCTCTTGTTATTGCTGATATTATGAAAATTTCTGTATTTTTTGCTACTTTTTTGATTTCTTTTAATTTTTTCTTGAGAGTGTCTTCATCTAGCATATCTATTTTGTTGAGTACGACGATTTGTTCTCTCGAGGCTAATTTTGAATCAAATTCTTCTAGTTCTTGGTTAATTGTTTGAAAATCTTCGCCTATGTTTTCTAATGTGCCATCTATTATATGTACTAACACTTTTGTGCGAGAGATGTGTTTCAAAAATTGATAACCTAGTCCTTTTCCTTGGCTGGCTCCTTCTATAAGACCTGGTATGTCTGCTACTACAAAAGAACTATTTGCAGATCCACCATGTTTTGCCATGTTTACAACTCCCAAGTTTGGAATCAAGGTGGTGAAATGGTATGCTGCTATTTTTGGTTTGGCATTGCTTATTACTGATATTAAAGTGGATTTGCCTGCTGAAGGTAGACCTATTAAGCCTATGTCGGCTACCATTTTTAATTCTAATGTTATCTCTATTTCTTCACCTGGTTCACCTGTTTCTGCGAATCTTGGGGCTTGATGAGTTGAGCTGGCAAATCTTGCGTTACCTAGTCCGCCTTTTCCTCCTCGTGCCACAGTTGCTTGATTTCCTTCTTTATCAAGATCGGCGATAACTTGTGATTTATCCTTATTAAATATGATGGTTCCTTTTGGAACTTCTAGGACTAAAGCTTCAGCATTTTTTCCATGCATGTTTTTTTTCTGACCATTAACTCCTTGATTTGCTTTATATATTTTTTTATTAGCTAGGTTACTTAAAGTATTGATTTGAGGATTTACTTTGAAAACTATATTTCCACCTCTACCTCCATCTCCCCCATCGGGTCCTCCTCTAGGCACAAATTTTTCACGTCTAAATGTTGCAGCGCCATCGCCACCTTTTCCTGCTACTAGTTTTAAATTTAATTCGTCGCAAAACATGATTTGAATATAGATCATTTTTTGCTTTAGTGGAATGGGATTATGCAGATCTAGTTTATTTATTACTTGAGTAATGCAATAATGTTTGTATGAAAAGGTTTTTACTTTTTATTGAAAATAATTTTACTTTGTGGGGTGTAGGCGCCTTTTGGATTTTTGCTGTTATGAATCCAGTTTTGAAGAAATATGATAATGGTTCAGGATGGCGTTTGGTTATTGTGTTTGGGGTATTAGTTCTATTGTTTGGTGTTGTAAATTGGAGGAAAAAGCGTGAAAAATCTCTGATGGAAGGACTTGGGCTGTTGCTTTTTATCTTGGCGATGTTTTTTTCTTTTCTCTTTTCTCAGGTACAAAATTTGGGATTAAGTGAATTAATTGCTTTCTCATCAGTTTCTATTTTGTATATGATTTTAGCTCATCAAAAGATTTCTTTTGTGAGGGGGTTTTTGAGAATTGTATTAACTGTGTCTAGTTTAAGCGTTTTTCTTGGGTTCTTTTTGTATTTTTTTCGTGATGAGCCACGAATGATTGGTCCTTTTTTTAGTACTGTTTATCATTCTCATATTTGGCCTAATGCTTTTGCTTTGTTTCTTTTGATGGTTTGGCCTGTAGGTTTGTCGATTGATAAGAAGCATCTTAAATGGAAAATCGGATTTTTAGTTTTGTTATTGTCAGCTTTACTTTTGACGTTTTCACGTGGGGCTTTCATTGTTTTTGGTGGGCAATTGTTTTTATTGGCTTTGTATTTTTGGCGTGTTTTGTTTAGGAATTTTGGGAAGATATTGTTAGTTTTAGTGGCAGTTTCCAGTGTTTTCTTTGCCTCTAATTATCTTAGAGGGCTTCAATATGAGACTATTAATGTTGAAGAAAAGATTCAGTTTGCAAATGAAGAGGGGTTGACCTCTAAGCAGGAGAGAATTGATTTTTGGAAGGGTTCTATTGAATTAACTAAGGAAAAACCTTGGTTTGGTTGGGGGCCTTTTTCTTTTCGTTATGCTTATAATGGTATTCAGAAGACTTTTTTAGGTAATTCTGATCATCCTCATAATGTGTTTCTTAAAATTGCTACAGAAAATGGTGTGATTGCTTTGCTTGGGTTTTTGATATTTTTGTTTTCTTTGTTTATCTTAGCGATAAGACGTTTTTCTGGTTTAACTAAAGAGAAAAAGGATTTTGTTTATATTTTGGGAGTGGCTGTTGCTGGAACTTTCGCTCATAATTTGATTGATTATAATTTGAATTTTTTTGGCAATCTTTTGCTTTTATTTCTTTATTTGGCGATGATACGTTCTTTTTTGATTAAGAAAGTTGAGTCTAAAAAACCTGTTTTTCTTTTATTCTTTGCTGTTTTAATAGCTTTTATTTCTTTTTATGAAGGTTCTGTTTTAGTTTTTGCTCATGTTAAAGGTGAAAGTTATTTGGAGAAATCTTTTTTCCCAAATTCTTATTATTTAAATCATGCGGATAACGCGATTGCTAGAGGTTATTTTACTGATGCAATTCAGAATATTGATAAACAAATAGCTATAAATAAACTGGATTCTCAGGCTTGGTATTTGAGAGGAGTTGTTTTCTGTAAGCGCGAATATGTAGATTTTGATTTATTGCTTTGTAAAGAATCTTTTGAAAAATCTTTAGAATTGAATCCTATGAATGAAATTATGTATTATAGAGATTATTTGCGTGTTTTGTCGCGATTATCTATGGAAAAACAGGATGCTAATTTTGATGATTTCATATTAGAAGCCAGGGAAATACTTGAAATTTATTTTATATATGTTGATAAAAATATTCATTTTACTGCATATACAAGCAATGTTGAGGCTGCAGCTGAATTGGTTGAACTTTTGGTTCCTTATCTGGGATCAAGTGAAGCTGAAGATATGTTGGAAAAACGTGTAGAAATGTTGGAGAAAGCTACTGTTTTTAGGGCTAATAAGACTTTTTAATGATGATCAAACTCAGAAAAATAGCCACAATCATATTCACGTTATACCTCGTTGCTTTATTCTACTTGGCATTAGTAAGCTCCTATTATTATCGCGATATTTTTCACAGCAATTTAAATCTAATCCCTTTCAAGACAATATTCGAATACTTACAATTTAAATACGGATTCACCTCCACAATCACAAACATTTTAGGAAACATAGCAGTCTTCATCCCACTGGGATTTTTCCTTCCACTCATTCATAAAAAATTTACAAAACTAAAAAACATAATTTTAATATCCACCATTACAACATTTTTCATAGAAGCAACACAATACATCATGCATGCAGGAATTTTAGACATAGACGACGTAAGTCTAAACATACTTGGCGGAATTGTTGGGTTTCTTATGTATAAAACACTACTCTCCGCAAAAACTAGTATGAGTTGAATTTTTATTAACATGATTATTATTTTGTATTAATTGTTTGAAACTGTTTGGATAATTTGTTATCTTTGCAAATGTTTTATTTGCCC
>CAYORB010000033.1:0-6984 GCA_964406295.1 uncultured Candidatus Peribacteria bacterium
AACTCTTGTTTATGCGAACTTTCTGTTCGTATAAACGTATAAATGCATATTATGTTTGCTGAATGATTTTTACAAGAGTTCTTTGAAGTGAAATTTTCTGTAGGAATGTTTAGTATTATTTTTTTAGAAAAAATTTAAGTTTTCTTAATATTTGATTGCTAAAATCATAAGCCTAATATTTATTTTTATTATGTTTTTCTATTTAAATGATCTTCGTCGTGAGTTAAGTATTCGTAATTATAGTTATAAAACATTGAAATCATATACCTCGGCTTTACAGAAATATCTGGAGTTTGTGCAGAATGATGTTTTTGGTAAAATTGATGGAAATATTGAAAATGATGTAAAAGATTTCCTTTTGTATCAAAAGGAGCGTGATATTGCGCCAAAAACACTTAATACTTATTTGAGTGCGATTAAGTTTTTCTATAGGCATACCATTAGAATTCCGCAAGAACTAAACATAAAGTTTTCTAAAAGGAGGCGGCGGCTGCCAGTTGTTTTAAGTCGTGAGGAAGTTTGGGGTATTATACGGCATCTCCAGAATTTTAAGCATAGACTTCTCCTCTCTCTGGCTTATGGTTCTGGATTGAGAGTGAGTGAGGTTGTAGACTTGCAGGTTAGAGATTTGGATTTTCGTCGGGACATAATTCAAATTCGTAATTCTAAGAATGGTTCTGATAGACAAACTATCGTTCCTGAAAAAATTTCTAAAGATCTGGAAGATTGGTGTTTTGATCGTGAAAAAGATGAGCCTCTCTTTAAAAGTTTGAGAGGTGGTAAGTTATCAGTCAGGACTTTGCAGAAAATTTTCAAAACTGCTGCGCGAAAAGTTGGAATAACTGAACAGGCTAGTTTTCATTCATTGAGACACAGTTTTGCTTCGCATCTTCTAGAAAATGGTGTTAATTTGCGTTATATTCAGCAACTTTTGGGGCATAAAAGCATTCGTACAACTCAAATTTATACCAGAGTTACTCCTGATAAAATGTTAAAGCGAGTAAAAAGTCCTTTGTGAATAAATCTAGCTCTTTATTTTCATCAAATACATTTGATATAAGTAGAATTTAACTTGATAACTCTTTCTGTATATTTGAACTTGTCTGTTGCGTTATTTTATATTCAGCTTGAATAAATTCCGGTCCTAAAAATTCATAAAAAATTTGTTCTTTCCCATTGGTTAATTTTCTTATTTCTTTAACTCTTACTATTACAGATGTTCCAACTGGATACCACTCACCAAGTTCTCCAAATTCAAATGTACTACCTTTATGAAAATCACTAATTTGTTTAATATTTAAAAATCCACCGTCTTCTAAAAAAAGTCCGAAACTCTCGACTCGTTTCACTTTAAGGGTTTTGGGTTCTGCTATCTCTTCACTTGATTCTTGCGGTAAATTAGGTGAATCTGGATTTATAACTTAGATGTTTTAGGCAGTATCAATGGTACCCGAGACAGGATTCGAACCTGTGACCTTCGCCTTAGAAGGGCGCTGCTCTATCCAGCTGAGCTACTCGGGCTGGTTTATTTATTAACTGATTGACTTTATACTATTTTGAGGCAAATATATCAAGCAAAATTGATCAATATCTGTAATGTGAAGGCGATTCCATTGTTTATCATATGAAATGCTATTGCTGGCCATAAAGATTTACTGCGGATTACTATTGAATTGATTATCATTCCTAGTATGAAAATTGGTATAAAACTCTGCCACGGGAAATGTAAAACTGAGAATATTAATGCTGTCAGTACACTCCCCCATCTCAATCCAAATTTATTTATTAATGGTCTTAAAATGAGTCCTCGGAAAAACACTTCTTCTATAATGGGAGCTGCGATTACTACTATTAATACTCCTAATCCTATCGTAATTACACTTGAATCGAAAATTGGCGCGAGGCTTTCTTGTATCTGGTAACCTGGGATTTCGATACCGCTATATACTACTATTGATGATAGTATAAATGTTATCCCAAGGTATAAAATATATGCTGACAGAACATGTTTTGCGGTCTCTAAAGCTGAGATTTTTGTAAATCCAAGATTTTTCCAACTCAATTTATATTTTTTGAATATTATAAATGCTGCTGGTCCTAAAATTATTATCCACTGTACAATAAATCCTAAAAAAAGTTGTAAAGGGGATCCTTTTAAGCCTTCAAATTCAAAGCATTGTAAGGCTATTACGCTTAAAATTAATAAAAATATGCTTACACCTGTTGATTTGATCATGTCCTTGATTGTCCAAGGCGCTTGAAAATACTTTTTCATGCTGTAGAATGTGCTTACGTTAATCATATATTACTAGTTTTATGAACCTTCGTGAAGGGGAACAAATTCTAAAAATCTATCACCACCACCCCACTCCTTTTGTTTTTCAAATCCTGAAGGTGGTTTTGGCTACTTCTCCGTTTTTCTTTTTACTTTTCATTTTACAATCTGCTTTTTCTACTTTTGCTTATGTTATTGCTCATTTAATAGTTTTAGCTATTTTTTCGCTTGTAGTTGTTTATTTATCTTTAATTTACTGGTTAGATAAATTGGTTATAACAAATTTAAGGGTTATTCATATTGATTGGAAATATCTTACTGTTAGAGATGAAGCTGAAGGTTTATTGGATGATATACAGGATATTTTGACGGCTGAAAAAGGCCTTTTATCTTTTTTTCCGTTTTTGGATTATGGAGATATAAAAATCGACACGGCTTCTTCTCATGTTACGTTGACCTTTGAACATGCGCCAAATCCTGAAGGGATTAGGCAATTTATTTACCATATAAGACATCAGTAAATGATTGAATCATCGAGTGATAATTTGGACAGGGTTGTTTCACCTAAAGCTGATTCTTTTGTTAAATTTGAAAGCAAATTGCGTCCAAAAGCTTTGTCTGAATATATTGGTCAACCTATTATTAAAGAAAATCTCGCTATTTCACTTGAAGCGGCTAAGCTTAGAAATGAAACTTTGGATCATATACTTTTACATGGACCTCCAGGTTTGGGAAAAACCACTTTAGCACATATTATAGCTAAAGAAGCTGGTGTTGAGTTGAAAATGACTTCTGGTCCTGCTTTGGAAAAACAAGGTGATTTGGCTTCTATCCTATCCAATCTTCAGGAAAATGATATTTTATTTATCGATGAGATTCATAGGCTAAAACCTGTTGTTGAGGAGGTTTTATATACTGCGATGGAAGATTTTGGTATAGATATTGTCATAGGAAAAGGTCCTTCTGCTAGAAGTATGCGTATAGATCTACCTAAATTCACATTAGTTGCCGCTACCACTAAATTAAGTGCTCTTTCCTCCCCTCTTCGCGATAGATTTGGGAATGTTTTTAAACTGCAGTTCTATTCTAGTGAAAATATTTGTGATATTTTACTGCGCTCTGCTAGTATTTTGGGAAGTGAACTCTCACGACCGGTCGCTGATAATTTAGCCTCATGCTGCCGTCAAACGCCCAGGATTGCGAATAGACTTTTAAAAAGAGTTCGTGATTTTGCTGATGTTAGAAATAATTCTGTAATTGATGATTTTGTTCTTGAATCTACCTTAAATGCTTTGGGTGTTGATGAACTTGGGCTTGATGGTGTGGATAGAGAAATACTTTTGACTATTGTTAATAAATTTGCCGGAGGACCTGTTGGTTTAAACACAATTTCTGCTGCTATAAAAGAAGAGCAGGATACTATCGAAAATATTTATGAACCTTTTTTGATTCAGCTTGGATTTTTGGACAGAACTGCTCGTGGTCGTATAGTAACTGAACGTGCTTATAGGCACCTTGGGATTGAGTTAATTAAGTAAATTCTGTATAGTCTTTTCGATTTTATTATCAAACTAAACAAATTATGAAAAAATATTTTATATTTATGGGGCTTTGTATTTTGTCTATGTCATTAACTGCGTGTGGAGTTGACAATTTTTCCAAGGATGAACCTGATACCGTATCGAAACAAGGGATTTTGCTTTCGCAAAGAACTGGTGATGACTACCTTGGAACTCATTTGCTAAATGTTAATAATGGTGATGTTGTGCCATTAAGAAGTGTTACTATAAATCTCTCAGACTCTAATTATTTAGAAAATGAGGTTGAAGTACTTGGTTTTACTGATGAAAATGATGATGTTTTTCAAGTTACAGGCGTGAGAGTTCTTGAAATCCTTACCAAGGTTGAGGAAGAGGTTGAGTTTGTTAAATATAAAAATACTGAATTTGGTTTTGAATGGAAATATTATAATGATTGGGAAGTTGAACCCGCTTCAAATAGCATTAGCTTTATCTCTCCGAATAATGACAGGGTTATGGTTTCTCAGCAAGAATTCACATATATACCTACCGTTTCGGATGAAGGTGAAAGTGATACTCCTCTATCAGCTTTTTTTAGTGATGCTAATATGAGTGAGCTTGATATGAGAAAAATAGGTGTTGATAGGATGGATGCTGTTCGTGTTGAAAGTGAGGCTGGTGTTTTGGATTACTATGTTTATAGGTCTGGATTTGTATATGTTTTTGGTTTTGTTCCTGCGGCTGACAATACACAAGAAGCTGAAAATGTTTTCCATGAAATGTTACTTGAATTTAAATTTACAGGATTTACAGTCGATCCTGTACCTGAAAATTCGTCGACAATAATTGAAGAATCAACTCAAGAAATTGTGGAAGAGATCGTGGAAGAAATTCCCGAAGATTCTACTGAGCCTGAAACTACAGAGACTTCTGATCCTAACGAAACTATAGTGCAGCACAATGAAGAAGTAGCTGCTCCTGTTTCAGACTTTGAGCTTACTTCTTTTGAAAGTCTTCCTTATTCATTTAGTGGAAGTTATCCTAATCAATGGTATTACGCTGGGGTAAACGGTGGTGAGGGGGTTTTACATCATTATGGTTTTAGTGATGAATCCGTTACTGAGGATAATGAAATTTTATCGATGGATGTGATTTCTGCTTCAAATTTACCAAATGGTCAAGAAATGAATGTTTCTGGTCGCAATTTAACACTTGTTGAATCAGGTGATGATTTAGAGATTTATATTATTGTTGATGAGCAAGGGTATAGATTGTCCGGGGATTCTGAATATCGTGATCTTATGATAAATATGTTGTTGAATATTAGGCCTATTGTGACTGAGTAAAAAAATATAAAAGTTTATTAGACCATTTTCCTTCTCATCGTAAAGGCTAAATCGGGTAGATCTGTTCTGGGATGTGATGAGCTATGGTATAATGGGTGGATTTAAAAATTAAATAAAAACACATATGTCAGAATTTGATCAATTTAATAAGTTTACAAAAGAAGCGAAGAGAGCTTTAATTATAGCACAGGAGAAAGCCAAGGAATCGAAATTAAACTATGTTGGAACTGAACATATTTTGATTGGTGTTCTTTCTCAAGAGAGTTCTTTAGGGGCTTCAATTTTGCTGAATTTTGGTGTTTCTTTAGATAATGTTTATCTGGTTTTGAATACCGTAGGGCGCACTAATCCACCAGCACAATCTTCTGAGCCAGGTGGTTTAAGTGGATTTGCTAAAGATATTATAGAAGAGTCTGTGAAAGTTGCTCATCAATATGGACATTCGTTTATAGGAACTGAGCATTTACTTTACTCTCTGGTTTCTCAAGATAATACGGCTGCTACGGTGATTCTTGAAAATATGAAAGTTTCTCCTTCTGATATAAAAGAGCAAATTTTAGAAATTTTTGAACGTGCTAAAAATGTAACACCTGATGGTGGTGGCTCTGCTGTTGGTACTGCTGAAGTTCCAAAAAATGCTCAGTCTATGAATCCTATAGAATTCTTTTTGACTGGATTGCAGGGGGTGCTGGGGAATCAGTCGAAAGAAAGTGGCTTTCAGGCAGCGGCTAAAAAGAAAAAAGGTGGAGGTGCCAAAACTGATACTCCTGCCTTGGACTATTTCTCAAATGACTTAGTTAAAGAAGCGAGAGAAGGTAAAACTGACCCAATTATTGGGCGTTCTCTTGAAATTGAAAGAGTGATTAATATTTTATCTCGTAAAACAAAGAACAACCCTGTTTTAATTGGTGAATCAGGAGTTGGTAAAACTGCTGTAGCTGAAGGATTAGCTCAGGCCATTGCTAGTGAAAAAGTTCCAGATAATATGTTGGATAAACGCCTCCTTTCTGTATCTATGGCTTCTATTGTTGCAGGTACTAAATATAGAGGTGAATTTGAAGATAGAATTAAACAAATTATTGAAGAAGCTAGCTCTCAGGATAATGTAATTTTATTTATAGACGAATTCCACACTGTTGTTGGTGCAGGTAGCGCTGAAGGTAGCTTAGATGCTGCTAATATACTGAAACCAGCGCTTTCCAGAGGAAAAGTGCAAGTTTTAGGTGCTACTACTACTGATGAATATAGGAAAAATATAGAAAAAGATGCTGCATTGGATAGGCGATTTCAATCAGTTTTAGTTAAAGAGCCTAGCGTTGAAGATACTTTAGAGATAATGAATGGTATTCGTGAAGCTTTTGAGGATCATCATAATTTATTGATAACAACTGAGGCTATTCAAGCTTCTGTTGATCTTTCAAAAAGATACATAAACAATCGTTACTTACCAGACAAGGCTATAGATCTAGTAGATGAAGCGGCGGCTAAAAAAAGAATTGAAACTAAGGTTTCAAATGATAAAGTCCGTAAACTTCAAAAGAAACTATCTTCTGTAATTAAAAAGAAAGAAGCGGCTGTTTCATGCCAGGACTATGAAAAGGCAGCAGAGCTAAGAAATGAAGAATTACAGGTTTCTAAATCTATTGAAGAGCAGAAAATTGTAAAAATACCAAGAAGTAAACGTGAAAAATTGACAGCTGATGATATTGCGACTGTTGTTGGTGATGTCACTGGTATTCCTGTAACTAAACTTGTTAAAGATGATATTTCTCGTCTTAAATCACTTGAGCTTGCTCTGAAGAAAAGAATTATAGGGCAAGATGAGGCTGTTACGGCGGTTTCG
>CAYORB010000033.1:6994-11810 GCA_964406295.1 uncultured Candidatus Peribacteria bacterium
TGTAACAGCTGTGTCTAAAGCCATCAGAAGATCAAGAGCTGGTTTTGCTGATGAAAAACGTCCTATTGGTTCTTTTATTTTTATGGGGCCTACTGGGGTTGGTAAAACTGAACTTGTAAAAGCGATTGCAGAAGAGGTGTATAATGATCCTGATGCTTTGATTAAGATTGACATGAGTGAGTTTATGGAAAGACATAATACTTCTAGATTGGTTGGTGCTACTGCTGGTTATGTTGGATATGAAGAAGGTGGTCAACTGACTGAGGCTGTGCGTCGTAAACCATATTCTGTGATTTTATTTGATGAAATTGAAAAAGCGCATCCTGACGTGTTTAATCTTCTACTGCAAATCCTTGAAGATGGTGAATTAACTGATGCTCAAGGACGTAAAGTTGATTTCCGTAATACAATCATTGTTCTAACTTCCAATATTGGTGCTAAGAAGCTTACTGAAAAAGCTGCTCCAATAGGTTTTTCTCATTCTAGTGATGAAATTGAAAAAGCTGAGGAGGATTTTGATGCGGTGAAGGATGATATTCTTGCTGATCTTAAAGATCATTTCCGTCCTGAATTTTTGAATAGAATAGATAAAGTAGTTGTTTTCCATGCTCTTACAAACTCAAATATAAAATCAATAGTCAAACTTCATCTTGGCCATTTCCAAGAAAGACTGAAACGTAAAAATCTTAATCTTGTCACTAGCCCTGGAGCTTTGGATATACTTGCAAAAGCAAGTTATGATCCTCAATATGGAGCAAGACCGGTTCGACGTACTTTACAAGAGATGATTGAAGACCCTTTAACTGGTAAGTACCTTGATGGTGAGTTCTCGGATGGCGATAAGGTAAGGATACTTAAAAAAGGAGATAAAATTGAGCTTGTAAAATCTAAGTAAAACGTCTTGACTCTCACAATTTTGATTCGTATAATCACCCTATCTTGATAATGATAGGGTTTTTATTTGTAAGGTTTCCTTTCATTATCCAGATTTTATTATTTAAAAAATCCTTACATAACGTATATGGCTACAAAAACACAAAGCTCTGTTGTAATGGACGAGCTTCTTAATGCTGCTGAAGAGATAATTTTACCTTCTCCGGGAGTTTTGGTTGATGGAACAGTTGTTGCTGTTTGGAAAAATAAAGTTTTAGTTGATCTAGGTGGTGTTGCGACAGGAATTATCGCAGGACAAGAAGCTCATGATAGTTCGGGAACATTAAAAGATATTCAAGTTGGTGATATTGTCACTTCTTATATACTTGAAGAAGAAAATGATGATGGTTTAGTTGTTCTTTCATTGAGAAAGGCTAGTCAGAAAAAGACATGGAAAAAATTTGTTGATGCTTATGAATCTAATGAAACTATTACAGTAAAAGCTACAGAGGCTAATAAAGGTGGTTTATTACTTAGTGTTGATGGAATTAAAGGATTTATCCCAGTATCTCAATTAGCTCCATTGCATTATCCTAGGGTGAATGGTGCTGATAGTGCTCAAATTTTAATGAGATTGCAAAAATTAGTTGGCCTACCTCTTTTGGTTAAGATTATAAATCTTGATCGTGAGGGTGGTAAATTGATTCTTTCTGAACGTGCTGCCGAGGCTGAGTCTAGAAAGGCTTCTATGGACAAACTTGAAGTTGGTCAGAAACTTAAAGGAAAGATTAGTGGTGTTGTTAATTTTGGTATCTTTGTTACTTTTGAAGGGCTTGAAGGACTTGTTCATATTTCTGAAATTGCATGGGGGCATGTTAAAGATCCTAGTGAATTTGGTAAACTTGGAGATGAAGTTGAAGTTTTAGTTATTGGTAAGGAAAACGATAAAATCAGTTTATCAATGAAGAGACTAACTCCAGATCCTTGGGTTGAGGCTACGAAAAAATATCAAGTTGGAACTATTATTAAAGGAGAGGTGAATCGTGTTACGCCTTTTGGTGCTTTTGTTAAACTTGACGATGAAATAAATGGTCTTATTCATGTAAGTGAAATTTCTGTTGAAGAAGTTAGCGATCCGTCTGAAGTTGTTAAAGTTGGTGATGTAATTGATGCAAAGATTATTGCCATTGATCCTAAAGATCATCGCGTTGGTCTTTCAGTCAAAGCCTTGACTGTTAATGCAGAGGAGTCTGTAGAAGATACTGAATAGAAAGTCTCATTTTATTTAAAATAATTATTTATGTCTACCAAGTTAGCTGATTTAGCAGAACGTCTAAATTTATCTTTACCTGAATTAAAAGCTAAGATAAATGAATTGGGCTTTGAAGTTTCACCTCGAGCCAGAGTAATTGACGAGGAAGTTGCTGAATTGGTGTTTGGTGAACTAGATAATTCTAATGAAGCTCAAGCTGTTTCCGGTGAAGATGATATTGCGGAAATTTATGATGAAATGATTGCTGAAGAAAGAGAACGTGAATTAGTAAAGAGTCAAAGAAAGAAAATGGCTGGAAAGAAGCAGTCAAAAACTGAAGCAGTAAAGGAGGATGTAGATGTGAATCCTAGCGATGTGGTTGAAATTCCTGATTCAATTGCCGTAAAAGAATTGGCTGAAAAATCAGGTATTAGTATTGCAAAGATTATAGGTGAATTAATGAAGAATGGTATTTTGGCTAATATAAACCAACAAATTGATTTTGATACGGCTCAAATTATTGTTGCTGACCTAGGTGTTAAACTTAAGAGGATTCGTTCGGTTGCTGGTGTTGAGGATTTCATGTCTGGTGATATTAGTAATTTAATGAAAGAAGATGATGGTGCTGATTTAAAGGAAAGACCTTCTGTTGTTTGTGTGATGGGGCATGTTGACCATGGTAAAACTCAACTTTTAGATACTATTCGTGAGGCAGATATTGTTTCGGGGGAATCTGGTGGAATTACCCAACATATAGGAGCTTATCAAGTGCGGAAAAAAGGTAAATTAATTACATTTTTGGATACTCCTGGACATGAGGCTTTTACTTCTATGCGTGCGCGTGGTGCAAAGGTGACGGATATTGCGATTTTGGTTGTTGCAGCTGATGAAGGTATAAAACCTCAAACAATTGAAGCTATGAACCACGCTAAGGAAGCTGGCGTGCCAATTATAGTTGCTGCAAATAAAATGGATAAACCGAATGCTAATTTAGACAAATTGAAAGGTGAGCTAGCTGAGGCTGGTTTGCAACCTGAGGATTGGGGTGGTGATACAGTGGTAGTCCCTGTTTCTGCGCTTAAAGGAACTGGTATAAATGATTTATTGGATATTATTGTTTTGACTGCCGAAATGGAGGATCTAAAAGCTAATGCTAATCGTGAAGCGGTTGGTACTGTTATAGAAGCTCATTTAGATAAAAATCTAGGTCCCGTTGCCACTATTTTGGTTAATACAGGTACTTTAAAGATTATGAATAATGTGATAGTCGGTACTACCTACGGCAGAATTAAATTGATGCAGGATCATAATGGTAAGAAAATGAGAACTGCAGGTCCTTCTTCTCCAGTGTTTATTGCCGGTTTACATGAAACACCTAAAAGTGGTGATATTTTACAAGTTGTGAAAAATGAAAAAGTTGCACGTGAAAAGGCTGGTGAAATTAATCTTTTAGCTAAACAAGCTATTGAGGAGAGAATGTCAGGTACTAATCAAATCATCTCAAAAATTAAATCAGATAAGGTTTTGAAACTTATTATTAAAACTGATGCTAAAGGATCTCTTGAGGCTATTAAGCAGTCTTTGGCTAAGATTAAAGATGAAGAAGTTGCAATTAAGGTTATTCACAGTGGTGTCGGTAGAGTTACTGATTCTGATGTTATGATGGCGGCAGCGAGTAATGGATTGATTATTTCTTTCCACGCTGGCTTTGATTCACCGAATGTACAAAAAATGGCTAATCGTGAAGGAGTTGAGGTTAAACAATATACTGTTATTTATGCTTTGATAGAAGATATTAAGGGATATTTAACAGGACTACTTGAACCTGAAATTGTTGAAGTGGTATTGGGTCGTGCTGAAATTAAAAAGATTTTCTTAACAAAGAAAAAGAAAATGATACTTGGTGCCAGAGTTTTGAGTGGAAAATTGACTTCTGACGCTATGCTTAGAATTATTCGTGGCAGAACTGCTGAAGATGAGGATAATATTGTAGGTGAGGGGAAAATTGATACTTTGAGAAAAGTTAATGAAGTTGTGAAAGAAATCAAAGAAGGTAATGAATGTGGTATCCAATATATGGGGTATATGGATCTGCAGGAAGGAGATATACTGCTTGCTTTTACTGAAGAAGAAAAACATAGAAGTGTTGCTTAATAAAAAAAATGGAGAAAATCAAAAAAATTAAATTTAATAGTTTTAAGGATGATAGAGGTGTTCTTACACCAATTGAATTGAAAGATTATACTGATTGGGAAACTAAAAGAGTTTATTATTTAACTGATGTTACTGCGGCTCGTGGTGGACATGCTGTTAAAGGTGAGCAAAAACTGTATGTGTGTCAAAAAGGAAAAATTAAAGCCAGGTTTCATGATGGAGATAAATGGATAGAATTTGAGATTGAAGGACCTGACGAAGGATTGTTGATGTCTGGACCTTGTTTCCGTGAATTTTATGATTTTTCTGATGATGCTGTTTTGATGGCGATTTCTTCTGTGAATTATGTGCCTGAAGATTATATTTATGATTTAGATGAATTCATTAAATTTGTGAAACAATGAAAATTTTGATTACAGGTGGTGCTGGTTTTATTGGAAGCAACTATGCTCATTATCGTTTTGAAAAGCATCCTGAGGATGAAGTTTATGTTCTGGATAAGCTGACTTATGCTGGAAATAAAGATAATTTATCTGA
>CAYORB010000034.1:0-5975 GCA_964406295.1 uncultured Candidatus Peribacteria bacterium
TCAATTTTGGCTTACACAATGGTAGAGCAAAAATGAAATTCATAACTAACCATTAATTCTATAACAAATAAAAGGTAAATTTAATAAACCCATTTACAGCATCCCTGGGTATGACACTGTTATCTAAAAAAGCACCAAGCTGCTTTTCTGCACAGATTGATGCTTTTTTCTTCTGAACATTCTTAATTATTGCTTTGAATACGGGATCAAAGCCATGTATCTAGCTTTTTTAACAGCATTAGCTAGCTTTTTCTGATGTTTAAGGCTAGTTCCGCTATAGTACCTAGGTACAATTTTGAAATATTTTGTCAGAAATTTTCTGATCAATGATACGTTCTTGTAATCGACATAATCGATTTTGTTTTCAGTGAAATGACACTGACGATTTTTATATGTTGGCATGTTCTGTTTGGTTAGGTTTTTTATCTAGCATGATCATGTCATGCAGTACAATTTCAGTACGGTAATTTTTATCACCATTTTCGGTCTCCCAGCTACGTGTTTTCAAATATCCCTCCAAGTAAACTAGTTTACCTTTCGTCAGATAAGTGTGACAGATTTCTCCCAATTTAGCCCAAGCTACAATCTCATGAAATTCAGCAGACTCTTTTCTTTCTCCATCGTTAGTATTCCACTCACGATTAGTTGCTATACCAAAATTCACAAGTACTTGGCCGTTTTGAGTTTTTCTCATTTCAGGATCACGAGTAAGATTTCCTATTAGTATGATTTTATTTACCGTTCTCATAATTGTTTTAAAATAATTATAGGCTTATATCTGGATCATCGATGATACTCTTTAATTTAGCATCAACATCCTCAAGTTTACTCTCTTCTTTCTTAGGAGTCTCTTTAACAGGTTCCTCCTTTTTCACAGCAGGTTTTTTCTTTGGAGCTGGCTTTGGAGCAGGCTTTCTTTTTGCTGCTTCTTTTTCCTCTTTTTCTTTCTCCTTTTCAGCTTCTTCCGCTTCTGCTGCAGCTTCATATTCAGCCAATGTCACCATTGAATAATCTACAGGAGTTTTTGTGAACATATATCTCAACACTGATTGACTGATGTTGAAATTATGCTCTATTTCAGGGATAGCCTTACCATCCATAGTGAAATTCAAGACTACATAGTAACCTTGTTCTTGCTTTTTAATAGGGTAAGCAAGGTCCCTTATTCCCCATACATCTTCATGGAAAATCTCACCATTTGCAGAAGTAATAAGGTTTTTCACCTCATCTATTTCTTCAGTGGTTTTCTTCTCACCAAGATCTGGAAGGAGAATGAACATTAGTTCATATTTCGTCATATTCCTTTGGGTTATAGCCTAATACTGGTTGTACAAGGCAGAAATAAAATAATTGTACTCGGAGATTAGCAAAAGCATGTTTTCAAGGCAAGAGTAAAACACAATCTTTTTCAATAAAAGTCAATAATTTATTTTTTATTCATCTTTAATTTCCTCATATGTCAAGCTATGTAAATCGGCTTACTAGTGCACCAAAATCGGCTCACTATTGACGCATTTAAACATTTATGCAACAATGCCCTGGAAAAGTCAAGTAAGCTGTCTTGATGGACATCTCAAGAAGCTGGATAATTATCGGAGTTAATATAATATTTTATATGGATACGTTGGAGTCGACAATACAAGTGAATAGATTTGCCAGGCGTGAAAGGCATTTAAAAGTCTTCTCGAAACGAAACCTAACGAGGCTTAGAGTGAAAACTTTTTTTACTTGGTTATCTCATCCTATAACTACTCTTAATAGAACGCCTTTTGTATCTGCACTTCGGCGTTTTTGTTTTAATACATGCTCTGTTGTAAAAGCTTTAGTCCCTGACTCTCCTCAGAAAAAACTTTTATCACAAGCGGTCCTTATAGCTGTAGCTGGCCTTGTTTCCAGCTCTTTGACCGTTGCTGGATCATTTACACATGCTTCCATGGATTATTCTAATGAATATATTCAAGCATATTCTTTACCTGGTGATATATTGGTGGCTGATGATTCAGGTTATCTTGTTAAAATCAATCCTCAAACAGATCAATCAAATAGAGTTGGGCTTAGTGATTATGCTATTCATACAGTTGAATCAGGAGAATCTTTATCAGTTATTGCTGAAAGATATGGTGTGAATACAAAGACAGTGATGTGGGAAAACAAAATCTCAAATGCTAATACTTTAAGGATTGGTCAGAGTTTGATGATACCTCCTGTTGATGGATTGGGGTACAAGGTTAAAAGTGGAGATACTTTAGATAAGATTGCTGATAAATATGAAATTGAAGTTGATGCAATTATTGCTCAAAATGTTCTTGATGGCAGTGTCATTCAAAAAGGACAACAGTTATTTTTACCTGGTGCAGCTCCATTAGTGCGCCCTACATCTGTAGCAAGTCGTAATGTAAATTCTTATACTAATGTACGTGTAAATGCACCTTCTTCTACTGCCACTCCGTCACTGGGGAAGATATTTATATATCCTAGTAGAGGTGGGATTACACAAGGATATCATGGTGGTCATCGTGCTATTGATATTGCTGATAGAAGTAGACCCCCTATCTGGTCTGCTGCTAGTGGTACGATTGAAAAAGTATCTATAGGTACTTGGGGAGGTGGATACGGTAATCATGTCATAGTAAATCATGGAAATGGTGTTAAAACTCTCTACGCTCACCTGGATTCCGTAAATGTGTATCTGGGACAAAATGTTTCTCAAGGTGATGTATTAGGTATTATGGGAAATACAGGTCGTGTATATGGTGCAACTGGAATACATCTTCATTGGGAAGTGATTGTTAATGGTGTAAGACAAAATCCTTATAATTATTTCTAAGAAAATCCTCAATTTTATCTGGCGTATACCTAGGCATGTTTTAGTCCTAGTGGTTCTTTTGTATCAAAAAACACTATCACCTGATCATGGGTGGCCACGTGTGTTATACCCTGGTGGATATTGCAAATATTGCCCAAGTTGTTCTGAATATGCTAAAAAAAGCTTGCTCAAACATGGAGCTGTTTTTGGCTTGATTAAGTCGATTTGGCGTTTTTTGCGATGCAATCCATGGAGTAATGGAGGAAAAGATCTTCCTTGACATTCACATATTTGAGAGTAGAATTTTTGCGGTTTTCTTAGGATTCTCTAGTTTTTAAGTTTTAAAATATGTCTATTAAAAGGGCCCTTATAAGTGTGTCTGACAAGACTGGTGTTGTTGAGTTTGCTGAAAGAATTAGCTCAGCAGGAGTTGAAATACTATCAACCGGCGGAACTGCACGACAGTTGAAAGAGGCTGGAGTAAGCGTCATAGACGTATCTGACTACACAGGATTTCCTGAAATGATGAATGGTAGAGTGAAGACTTTACATCCTAAAATTCATGGAGGACTTTTAGCTTTACGTGACAATGATAATCATATGGCTCAAGCGAAAGAGAACGATGTGAAAATGATAGACCTTGTGGTTGTGAATCTGTATCCATTTAAAAAAACTATCGCTAAAGAAGGTGTTAGTGAAGAAGAAGCTATTGAAAATATTGATATTGGTGGGCCGAGTATGCTGCGATCTGCTGCGAAAAATTTTCGTTTTGTTACTGTAGTTAGCGATCCTTCAGACTATGATATGGTGGCTAGAAAGCTAGAGGCAGATGGAGATACTGACCTTGATATGAGAAAAAGACTGGCACGTAAAGTGTTTACTATGACAAATAGCTACGATGCTGCGATTGATAATTATTTCAGAGAAAGTTTGGAGGAACCTGAACTTTTGAGTCTGCATTATGAAAAAGTTGCAAGTTTAAGATACGGTGAAAATCCTCATCAGAAAGCTGCTTTTTTCCGTGATCCTGATAATGTTGATTCAAATATTACAAATTCTGAAGTACTTCATGGTAAACAACTTTCTTTTAATAATTTAGTGGACGGAAATTCTGCGCTTGAATTAGTAAAAGATTTTTCTAAACCAACTGCTGTGTTTATTAAACATAATAATCCATGTGGAGCTGCTAGCGCGGACACCTTAGCAGAAGCTTTCCGCGAGGGACACAAGGTTGATCCTATGTCAGCTTTTGGTTGTATTATCGCACTAAATGGTGAAATGACTGAAGAAATGGTGGATTATATGAAGGAAGAAAAAATGTTTGTGGAAATGGTTATTGCTCCATCTTATGAAGAAAAAGCGTTGAAAAGATTGATGACTAGGAAGAATTTGAGAATTTTGAAAGTGGGTGATCTAAAACAAGATTTAATAAAAACTGATATCAAAAATGTTGCAGGTGGGATTTTGATTCAAACACAGGATAATTATGAATTGAAACCTGAAGATCTAAAGGTTGTCACAAAGGCAGCACCTAGTAATGAACAAATTGAATCTATGCTTTTTGCTACCAAGATATGTAAAAGGGTGATGTCAAATGCTGTTGTAATGGCAAATGGAACTGTTGTAGCAGCCGTGGGAGCTGGGCAGATGTCTAGAGTCGATTCTGTGCATATCGCTGGTATAAAGGGGGGAGACAGGATAAAAGGATCTGTAATGGCTTCTGATGCTTTCTTTCCTTTTGCTGACGCTATGGAAGAGGCTGTAAAATTGGGAGTAACAGCTATTATACAGCCTGGAGGTTCAGTGAATGATGAAAAAGTTATCGCAAGAGCTGATGAACTTGGAATTGCTATGGTGTTTTCTGGAAGAAGATATTTTAGGCATTAGAAATTTACTTAACTAAAAAAGGCACCAGCTTTGTGCGCCCTTTTTAGTATTTCTTATTTATTTATCACAGAAACATAGTTGTTTAACCAGACTGCAGCGTTTGCTCTATCCAAAATACCATTAGGATAAAGTCTATAATTTCCGTTGCGATCTGTTATCCCACCTGCTATTTCAAGTTTATCAAGTGTTTTGAAATAACGACAACTCCAATGTTTGAAATCCATATCTGCTGAAAGCTCTTCCCCTCGTTCACAATTTTCTATTTTTGTACCACGTAGTTTTTGATCTAGTAATACTAACATTTTCGCGAATTCACCTCTAGTTACATTACTCTCAGGATGCATTCTTGATACTTTATTGATCAGTCCCCTATTAGCAGCACGGTAAGCAAATTTCTTTGCCCAATAATCTTCTCTTTGGAATTCTGGATCCTTATAATTAAACTTCTGCGTATCATCTATTCCATTTTCATCATATTCAACTAAACAACTAGCTAAAGTTAAAATTTTAATCGCTTCATCACGACGTATTGGTTGATCACCTCTAAATTCAGCTCCTTGATTAGTTCTGTATCCTTCAATAACAGTATCGCCCTTAAATCCACCAGCCGTACCACTATAATAGCTTCCAGCTAAATCAAGTACAACGTCTTTAGCAAAACTATCTTCTATATCAATAAAACTAACTTTCTTTTTAGATTCTGTTAAACAAATTTGCTGAGCAATTTCCCCACCAGTCAGAATAACATCTTCAGGATTTTTTTCACTATTGTCATAAGCATTTTGACAACCAATGTCTTTAAGATCAGTAAACCCGTCGTTATCATTATCAATTCCATCAGAACAGGCTGTAATCACACGAGCATAACCATTGGATTCATCATCATCACCACGACTTCTACAACCAGTGTCATTCATATCTACCAAACCATCTCCATCATTATCTATCATGTCAGAACAGGCTGTACTAGGCGGCGCAGCGTCAACTGTAACCGTACGACTACACTGATGTTCATTATTTCTATTTTTCACATAAAGTGTCACTTCATATTGCCCAACTTCTGAATATATATGCTCAACATTTAAACTTTCGTTCTTTGTTTTATCAAAATTGTAACGATTTTCCTCACCTGTTCCAAAATCCCAATAACCACTTTCTATACCTCCTATGGAATTTTCACCAGTGAAGACAACTGTTTGCCCAACAACAGGCTCAGTATTATTAATACCACAAGACGCTTCTACTCCAGGAGCTGGGTCTCTTTGACCACCTGTATTTTGAG
>CAYORB010000034.1:6075-11759 GCA_964406295.1 uncultured Candidatus Peribacteria bacterium
CTGGAGCTTCTTCTACAGTTATATACTGCGTACAAGTGGATTCTGCTTCATCACTGTCAACTATTAAATATAATTCATGCTTTCCAAGATCTGCCTCTTCAAAGACATGTTCCTGAATGAATTCATCCCCTTCTTCAAACTTATATATTGGATCCTGGTCTTCATCGAAAGTCCAATACCATGTTTCTATCGCTCCTGTGGAGTCGCTAGCGTCTAATTCAAATACTTCTCCCACCTTAACCACTGTATTCTCTCCACATACTGCTTTTAATTCTTCTTCTATTAGTTCTTGCCCTTCTGCCAGCTCTTCCTCACCTGCTGAAACTTCTGGGTCTGCTGGAACTTGGCCTACTTCTGGAGCAGCTTCTGGAGCAGCTTCTGGAGCAGCTTCTTCACAATTTTCAGTTTGTCCAACTACTAATTCGGCTACTACTTGATTATCTTCCAAGACAGGTGTAAGTCTAATTATCTTCCCCCCTGCAGTACAATCAAAATCCATATAAACCGTAGCTCCAGCAGGCACTACCACAGAATTCCCTGCATCTTTCGCATTTACA
Source organism: uncultured Candidatus Peribacteria bacterium (assembly GCA_964406295.1). Classification (GTDB taxonomy): domain Bacteria; phylum Patescibacteriota; class Gracilibacteria; order UBA1369; family LOWO2-01-FULL-3; genus CAYORB01. The sequence goes on from CAYORB010000034.1 coordinate 6,633, forward strand.
ACTGATGTATGTAATACACTATTAAGGTTGTTGTTAACTTCTGGTTCTTCTGCTAGGCCTTGGCCTGCCTCATCTTCTGCTTCTGGCATTTCTATCTTCACCTCCTGCATACAACTTGTTTCTTCTCCATTGCTTTTAACTGTTAAATGTAATTTGCGAATTCCAATATCCGCCTCTTCAAATACATGCTCCTGGATAAATCCATCTCCCTCTACAAATTCATACATTGGATCCATGTTGTTATCGAAAGTCCAATGCCATGTTTCTATGGCTCCTGTTGAGCCGCTAGCGTCTAATTCAAATACTTCTCCCACCTTAACTACCGTATCCCCTCCACATACCGCTTTTGAGGCTTCTTCTGCTTCCGCTTCTTCTGGTTCTTCTGCTAGGCCCTGATTTGCCTCATCTTCTGCTTCTGGCATTTCTATCTTCACCTCCTGCATACAACTTGTTTCTTCTCCATTGCTTTTAACTGTTAAATGTAATTTGCGAATTCCAATATCCGCCTCTTCAAATACATGCTCCTGGATAAATCCATCTCCCTCTACAAATTCATACATTGGATCCATGTTGTTATCGAAAGTCCAATGCCATGTTTCTATGGCTCCTGTTGAGCCGCTAGCGTCTAATTCAAATACTTCTCCCACCTTAACTACCGTATCCCCTCCACATACCGCTTTTGAGGCTTCTTCTGCTTCCGCTTCTTCTGGTTCTTCTGCTAGGCCTTGGCCTGCCTCATCTTCTGCTTCTTCCGGCTCTAGTATAGACACTGTTTTCTTAATATCATCACTATGTCCTTCATCATCAGAAATAGTCACCTCTATTACATAATCACCTTCATTAAAATAAGTATTTTCAAAACGCTCTCCCTCGCTCATCTGAACATCGGTATAACAAATCTCTTCAGCATCTTCATCAAATGACGCACATATGCTATAGTTTTCAACTCCATACGCCTCTGACAAATTTTCCACGCTCACAACTCCACCTATCACCTCCATACCAAAATCAGCTTTCAACCACTTTACATCTGCGGATTCTGATAAAATCTCAACATCAGCTTCGTCTGTTATCTCAAAAGCTGTCTTTCCTCCTGGTGTTAATGGCCAAACCAAATCGTCCCCCTCAATCACTTTCACATAATCTGCAATATCTGTCATTTCTTTATTTGAATCCTCTAAAATGCTACCTTGATCTAATTCCAGCTGTCCTTTAAAAAGTCCACTGCTACCTAGAACATATGCTAAAATTCCGCCCAAAACTACGACAGAAATTGCTATTACCACTCCCCATTTCCTCTTTGGCTTTTCCTGAGGTGGCCGTGGTGTCATATCCACTAAAGGAGGTGTCAAATTATCGTTTTCCATTTTATTTTTGTTTAGATTTTGTTTTATGAATTGTATTACAATACACTATTTTGGCCGTTTTTGCAAGTTTAGGGCTATTATAAATAGCCACCAACTCTAACTAAGTTTTTATACTCAGAAAAATGTTTTTTTATATCTTGAACGACTTATTTAGATTTATATTTGATAAGACTTATACAAGCTGCTTGCAATTCTATAAACACCCCCTCTATTATCAGATCTACAGCTTCTCTATCTTCTCTACTTTTATTAAATATCTCCTTAGCTTTTTCATGAAATTCAACAAAATATTTTTTTGTATTGCTAAGAAGTTGTTCTTTTGTGTTTATCGTTCCTTGATTTATTTTTGACTCAATGTCATCAAACTTATTTTTTAAACCTTCAACTAGTCCACCAACATTATCATTTTCATTCAAAATATTTTCTAACTCTTCATATAATCTTCCTTTATATTTATCAAATTCTTCATCTTTAATTCCATTTTCTAATCGAGTTTCATACTCTTTCCATAAGCTCTTAATATTAGCTTTTACCCCAGGAAAAATCTTATCACTAAATGCGTCCCTTTGTTCTCTTGTTTTTGCCATAACTGGCTCAGTATATTCCTGATTTTCATTTGTAATAGGTTTATATTGAAACCAAGAATCATATTCATCCATTCTAAATTTAACACTTTTAAATCCCTTTCTCTTTAATTTTTTATCTATTAATTCAAACATCACACCATCAGGATCAACTAAAATATTATAAGATGACTTAATACTCTTATTATTATACTTACCATGCCTGTACATCATATCCACCACTGCTAGTAAATCTTTTCCTAGATCAGTATTTCTGATTTCTTTATGAGCAATTAATCCTTTTTGCTTCATTTCACTAATTATTTTATTAAATGTTGCTTCAATGAAATTTGATGAATCAATTTGTTTTTTAGCTTCATGTAACAGCTTATTTCCTTTAGGATTAAGTATTTGTTTCACTTCGTCATCAATAAAAATGGGATTTAATTCCTTGATTTTCTCACCATTTTTTTCCCACAACCAAATCATGCCACTTTCATTAAAACCTTCAAAAGCAAAGCCTAGTTTCAATTTTTCATGAACGATTTTCTCAAATTTATTATCTAAAAATTTTAATATTGGTAGAATGGATGTTTCTTTTTTTATAAAAATAGTAAAACCTTCATCCCCTTTCTCAAGAATAGAGTTTATAAAAGTATCTAAAATAACTTCACTCGCATTATTTCGTTCAATTATTCTTCTTCCTTCTTCAAGACTAGATTCAATAACACCTTTTTTCTCTGATTTTTGCCTCTTTTTATCATCTTCAAATTGAGCCCCCAAACCTTCACTAAATTTATATATAAATCGTTTTTCTTTTTACATTTTTTGTTTTTAATTTTTATATTATAACATAAAAAATGGGAAATTGGAAAAATTGTTTTTGAACGTTTTAATCTTCCTAAACTAAAGGCAAGCTTTAAAATAGCAAACATGATTGCTCTACCAGCCTCCTAAACTCATTGCATAATGTGCTAACACGGATTTCAAAAAACCCGTGTCCCAATAAAAACCTCCCTCCTTAAAATTCTAGCGACATTCTCCAAATCCACCCCACCCGCAATCACAGTATCCGCACCCCCTTGAGCCGCCAAACTAGTTGCCAAAAGCTTACTCCTCATCCCCCCAGTTCCACCATTGCTCGTCCCCGCACAGCTCAACAAATAACGATCATCAACATCCCCAATTCTAACCTCTGAAACCAACTTTGCATCCATATAATCATTAGGATTCTTATCATACAAACCATCAACATTCGTCAACAAAATCAACCTCTGAGCCCTTACCAAACCAGTCACATGCGCAGCCAACTGATCATTATCCCCAAACTTCAACGCCTCCACAACCTGCACATCATTCTCATTCAGAATCGGAAGAGTCTGATCTAAACCCAAAACCCCAAGCAAAGAATTTTTAAAGTTATTCCTCAACTTATCAACTTTAAAAGTATGAACATCAAGCAAAAACTGTGCCACCAATTGATCGTGACCAAAAGCCCGCTTCCAATACCTCATCAACTCAGGCTGCCCCAAAGAAGCCAAAACCTGCTTCCCCGCAATCCCATCCGCAACATCCCCCCTCTCCCCTAAAAGCATCCTCCCAGCCCCAACCGCCCCAGAACTAACCAAAATAACACGCGAAAGAGTTTCCCTCATAAACTCTTTCAAAACTCCAGCAAAATCCTCCATCCAATCCAAACTAAGCCGCCCATTCCCCCGAGTAATCGTATCCGTCCCCACCTTTACAACCGTAATATTTCTAGACTCCATAATAATAAATTTAAAAAATCCCCTCAGCGACTTCATCAGCTGCGGGGTAAATAAGAACATCCAAACAAAACATTCACCCCCAACGGGGCGGCGGTACAAGCATCAAAATGTTTAGATTTCTAAATTTCATCAGATCAAACATAACATCAATTCAATATTTAGCAAGTACTTGGCTTGGGCTATAATTAATATTAGACAAGCTTGCTATAAAAACTTTTTTGCGCATTTTCACCCCCTGAGAGATAATTCACGCCAAATTCACTTTAGGACCCTTCTTTATTTTCAAGCCTTTTCACCTCACTATCAAAATCAGAAATATAGTTTTGATCCTGAACTTTCTTATATTTCCCATATTCATCAAGTACCAATTTCTTTGCAACAACGGTAGAAATATGACCAGCATTTGTCAAAATCTCATATTCACTAAAGCTCAAAAAAGCATCTAGTTTTTTTCTCCAATCAGTCATAGACATTATTTTACCTCGCGATGTCTGTAATTCAGCATAATCAAGATACATATTTCCAATATGATTAAGCTCTTTAAGTTCTTTTTTATACAAATAATTTTTTGCCACCACAACATCGCTTGGCATAATTTTTCCGTCTGGTGATTTCCTCCAATTAGTTAGCCCCATTTTATCTTTTTTACTACTCGCACGATTTGCAATAATCTCTGCAGCTGTTTTTCCTGTAATAGCAAAATGTAATTTGTTTTGAACTGTAGCAAAAAATTCTTTTGTTATAGAAGCGCTGGAAGAATAATCAATAGATGTTGCATAAATGTCGGTAATTTTTTGATATATTGCTCTCTCACTAGTTCTGATATCTCTAATTTCTTCGTATAATTCATCAAAATATCTTGTACTGAATCGTGAGCCATATTTCATCCTATCAGAATCCAATGCGTAACCTTTATGGATATATTTTTTCAAAATACCAGTTGCCCATTTCCGAAACTCAATGCCTCTTTCTGAATTAACGCGATAACCTACAGAAATAATAGCCTCTAAATTGTAAAATGTCTTATTGCGTTTTATCTCTCTAGTTCCCTCTTTTTGAACTTGTAAGAAATCCTTACAAGTTGAATCTTGCTCAATTTCTCCATCAGAATAAATTTTCTTTAAATGCTGCGTAATATTTTGTGAAGTCGTATCAAAAAGTTCTGCCATCGCCTTTTGATTCAACCAAATATTTTCACTGGCATACATAACTTCTACGTTTATAAATCCGTCTTGGGATTTGTAGAAAACTATTTGGTTGTCTGGTAGTTTTTTTAGGTTTTTCATTGTTATAAACAATACTCCACATCCTCACACCTCACAATAATTTTGTTAATATTTTTTAAAAGCACTGTTAACTAAAAAATAAACCGCTGTTAAAAAAAGCATCTATATAAAATCCAATTAATGATATATTTATGTCATGACT
>CAYORB010000035.1:0-11266 GCA_964406295.1 uncultured Candidatus Peribacteria bacterium
GCTCTTTTTACTTAACCCCAAATCTATGTGTTCTTCACTTCCGATTTTGAATAGAAGTTATGAGTTGTATAAGCATTTTAGCGAAGTTAATGACCATATGACAAAAAGATGGAGATTAACGCTCGGCAAGAGTACGGAACTAAGTATATTATCGTTGCTTGAGCAGCTTGTAATGGCTAAAAATGCACCTAAAACAATGAAGGCTGCTTGCTTACTGAAAGCAAGTGGCACTTTGGAGGTCTTAACGCTCAAATTGCGATTGATGCTTGAACTAAAACTGGTTAATGAAACCAGAGTTTTCCAGATGCAATCACAAGCACAAGAGATCGGCAGAATGCTGGGAGGCTGGTTGAAATCTGTACAAAGTATGTAGCCCCTTAGCGAGCCGCGCCACGCCCTATTATCATTGTGATTGTTAGCATTATTCTGATTAACGTTAACGTCATTGTCATTACGATTACCATTGAGCGCGTTACCAGCAAACTTTTTCGATGAAGTTCATCCATTCTGCCACTACAACCGCAGTCGTAGTACAGTTTTTGTATTTTCACCTGCCTAAGCAAGTAAACTTCACTCAAACCTAAGGGTTTACTACTTCCTTATGTACTTTCAGGCTTCTTCTTTCATGCAAAGCCTAATTTTGTGAAAGGACAATTACGGTAGCCTCCGCCCAAGCGAGGTTACTTTTCACCGTTGATTTGAGTATATCAAAAAAAATTTGTAAAAAAGACCCCGCCAAGCGGGGTCAAAGAAAAAATAAAAATTAAAGAAAACTAAGGCTCAAGGACTAAGACCATAAAACCCTTAGCGAGCCGCGCCACGCCCTATCAGCACTGTGACGGACAGCATAAGACTGAAGAACGCCAACGTCCTGGCCATAACGATAACCAATGAGCGCGTTACCAGATTTTCTCGTTGCCTCATCGGTTAGAAGCCAGCTCCGAGTTTTAGCATCAAATTTACCTTTGCTTTGAAGCACTTCCTTGTGTTGTGATGGAGACATCAGGCTGATACCCATTGCTTCAGCCATTTCAACAGCACTTCCGTTAAAAGTTGCTTGTGGGCAATTTTCCTTTAGCAAAGCTGCGGCTTCTGCATCATATACACAGTTTCTCGTACTTGTTGGCGCTTCTTTTGAACATGTACCAATGTCAAAGCCATTATCATCGAAGTCGTACACGTCTGGTATGTGACCTTGCGCTTCCATTTGGTTAATACTCCACAGAGCTTCTGGACTTGCATTTAAAGCAGTTTTTACTCTGTTCCAATCACAACTTTCGTGTAAATGACTATTAGCATCAAATCTTGTTTTTAGAGTGCTTAAAGTGCGTTCTGCGGCTTCTGGCGATAGTTGTCTTTCTTGAGTAGCGTCAGCAATTTCAACATCAACAACAGACTCATCTTCTGCCTCTGGCAATGAAAATGTCCCTTGAATACCTGCTGAGGCAAGTAGTCTTTGTACTAACGCTAAAGTTTCACCTCTACGGTCACGCAAAGCTTCGGTAACTTCCACGCCACCTTCCGATAGTACTGCTTGTACAGCAGCAACCTTAACCTCTTGGCTTACAGTTGTTGCAACTTCTACAACTGCGCCGCCTGTCCGTACCTCTGTAGCTGATGCCATTTGATTGATGTTAAATTTAAGACCGCATTATAATGCCTCGGCATAATTTGTCAATACGAAATCTTTCTCAATGTTAGTGTTGTTGGTTGGGATCATTACTTTTTAGGAGAGCCAAAATGTCTTCTTTGCGGAAGCGTCTATCGCCTCTTGAGCCGAATCTGTAGCACTTTATGATACCCTGATGCTCCCATTTCCTTAGTGTGTTTGGGTGACAATTCAAAAGCTGAGAGGCTTGTTTTAGGGTCAAAATTGACGGAAGCTCTTCGGGCTGCATAGATTGATCTTAATCTGTACATAAGTTAACATAACCTCACTCTTGTCACAACATTTTACGAATCTATGTCCACATCAAGTTTCGACCCAATCAGTTTCCTAATGAAGATCAGCCCTTCAATGCTGACCGACTATGCTGCACAACATGAAATTACTCTGAATCTGAGGGGAAACTGGAAAAATTCCTAAGACTATGCTCAAACGGCTTTAAGTCTTATTGAGAAAGAGTCAGAGGCAAAGCAGGGGATTTTTTGGATGGACATTGATGACATCGAGTCTATGAGTACTCAAGAGGCTTGTGATTATCTTCTCAACGAGCTACATGAAAATCGTAAATCCTTAGATGATGAAACGGTAGAGGGCTTCAAATGTCTTTCTCAACAATCCATGTACTTTTACATCCATCACAAGGACTTATTTTATGCAACCTTTGATTCTTACAGTATTGATGTAAAACAGGGATGGAAAGGCAGAAAAACCGTTTCTATGCCTTTGAAAAAGTTTATTGATAACATTGAGGACTTCAAAAAAGCCCTGAAATCTCTCTACAAGAAGGAGTACAAGGGCAAAAAGATTAAAATTCGCTATGACGACAAGGTAGACCGTGTGATTTTCACCGCTCATATTGAGGACTTATTTACTACCGACACAGAGTTTGAAAAAGACAAAGAGGTGCTTTAGGTGATTCTATTACGCCTCGTCCAAATGTCCCCAATTACAACTTTATCCATTGAACAATAAAATCATGAAAAAATCATTCCAAAATGAGGTAATGAAGAAGCAATTCTTTCTCTACCTCAAAGAGGCCAAAGGCTTCTCAAAAGATTCAATCGACGCTTATGAGCGTGCAGTCCTGCTTTGGCAGGAATGTCACGAAAATAAAGACTTCTCAGGTTTTGGCAAGCAACAGGTCAGAGCTTATAAGGACTGGTTGAAAAATCGCACAAATCGAGACGGTGAAGCACTCTCGCTGACCTACCTGTACAATGTTTTGAGACGGCTTCGGGGATTCTTTGAATGGCTTTCAATGCAGCCTCACTACAAATCAAAGATCAATCAGGTTGTGGTTGAGTATTTATCGCTTTCAAAGAAAGAAACTCGCATAGCTATCCAGCCAAACAAGCGTAATATCCCCGACATTGAAGACGTAATAAAAGTGATTGAAACCATCCAGATCAAAAACGATGCTGATTCCAGAGACCGTGCTTTGCTTTGTTTCACTCTGCTCACAGGGGCGCGAATTTCTGCTGTTTGCAGTCTACCGATGCAGGCTTTTGATGTGGACACGCTCACAGTAGATCAAAACCCGAAATTGGGCGTGAAAACCAAATTCTCGAAAAGGATTGTAACCACGTTCTTCCCGATTGAATATACCAAAGGGGTGGATTACTTCTTGAAGTGGTATGAGTACTTAAAGAAGGTGAAACGCTTCGGACCAGAAGACCCTGTTTTTCCGCAAACCATAGTTGAGAATGGTGATGAAAACATTTCCTACTACAACACAGGTCAGGTCGAGCCTGTGTTTTGGAAAAGTTCAAATTCGGTACGAAAGATTTTCCAAAAGAGGTTTTTGGATGCTGAAATACCCTACTATCATCCTCATACTTTCAGGCACTTGGTAGTCAAAGAATTTGCCAAAACTCGACTGACCGAAGAAGAAAAGAAAGCAATCAGCCAGAATCTTGGTCATGAGAACACGGGTACTACTTTCGGTTCTTACGGATATGGGTATATTCAGGAAGAACGGCAAATCGACATTGTGAAGAACATCAAGGTCGGAGACAAAGAGGTCGAAGGGCAGTTCCCATTGAGCCAATCCGACATCAAGGCTCTCGCCAAAGCCCTGAAAGAAAACTCGTAGATTCACTACAGTTTTTAATTGAAGATCAGTATAATAACGGTAGTCATCCAGCCCAGCCATTGCACAGAGATTATTTAGCTTTGTCGTCCAATCATGGGCGGTTCTGCCAAAACTAATTGCTCTGTGCAGTTGGATTGGATGACTCAGGACCGCCCTCTTTGGGCAAATCCTTAAAGCTAATTCAAATGCAAGAAATCAATCCACATTACAGATACTTCCTTTATGCACGGAAGTCGCAGGAATCCGAGGAAAGGCAGGTACTCTCAATCAATTCTCAGAAGGAAAAAATCGAAAGCATTTTTCCCAACTTAAAGATTGTCGATGTACTGGAAGAAAGTAAAAGTGCTTTCAAGCCTTACGAAAGACCTATCTTTCAAAAGATGATCGAGCGCATACAGTATGGAGAAGCTGACGGAATTGTTTCGTGGCATCCAGATAGAATTTCCCGTAACGAAATTGATGCGGCGACTATCACTTACTTTGTGAGGACTGGAGTGATTAAGGATTTGAAGTTTGGCTCATACAACTTCGACAACTCACCCGAAGGGATCATGATGTTGCAAATGGCATTGTCGCAGTCGCAGTATTCCTCCTCGAAGCTGAGTAAAGATGTAAAAAGAGGATTGAGTACAAAACTTAAAATGGGTATTCGTCCAAACAAAGCACCACAAGGCTGGCTAAACGATTATATCAGCCCCAAAGGAATGAAAACTATTAGCGTTGATAAAAAGCGGTTTCCAGTACTGAGGCAATGCTGGGCTTTGATGCTTACTGGTAATTGGTAATGCGAAGGAATACACTTACTACCATTGCACCCACAACAAGGATTGTGACTGTAAGCAAGGCTCTATCGAAGAACGTAAAATGAAAAAGCTGATGAAGGCTGAAATGGATAGGTATACGATTCTTCCTCAGTTCAAGGACTGGGCGATTGAAATGCTCAATAAGTACAACGATAGTGAGATCAAACGGCGTACGGACATTCACAAAATGCAGGCTCAAGCGATAATGACTACTCAGGGCGAAATCGACAATCTGACAAAGATGCGTTACCGAAGCCTTATTGATGACGAGGAGTACTTGAAGGAAAAGAAGGATTTGAAAGCAAAGATCGCCAAACTCAAGGAGCAGATTGGAGATACCGAGAGGAGGGCAGAGAACTGGATGGAGCTTACAGAGAAGACTTTTGAGTTCATCACATACGCTGCTCACCACTACAAAGAAGGCAGCTTTGAAGAACGCCGCACCATCCTTACTGGATTTGGATCGAACTTTTTGATTAAAGACAAGAAACTGCAAATGCTCCCGCATGAGTGGCTCATTCCGATCGACGAGGAGTATAAACAGATCGAAAAGGAATATCTTAGCTTAGAACCAGAGGAAAGGGCATTGGAAAGCGGAAGAAGTGCTCGTCTTGAGCAGATTTGTATTAAATGGCGGAGAGAGGGGGATAGTGGCTGGCGAAGCCAGCCACGGCATTCATAGTTCGTTCGCAACTAAAAAGCAAGCTTTTTGATTGTCTCACTCACTTGAATACGCGAACCTTCGGTTCTCATCCCCACGCCAAAAAAACATCAACTCTTCGAGTTAACATTTTTTTGGCGGAGAGAGGGGGATTCGAACCCCCGGTACGGTTTCCCGCAACACACGCTTTCCAAGCGTGCTCCTTAAGCCTCTCGGACATCTCTCCATATTGTATACTCTTCAGTGGGGTCTATTTATACCACGAGTTGTGTCTATTCTCAATCTATGGCACATTTGATATATGGATCTTATTCAATTTTTATATTTAGCGGTGGCTTTGTTGATTACTTTGTCTGTGCATGAATCTTCTCATGCTTTGGTCGCCTATTACTTGGGGGATCCAACTGCGAAAATGCGTGGACGCTTAACTCTTAACCCTTTTGCTCACTTAGATGTTATGGGAACTATTATTTTTCTTGTGACTCAAAGAATTGGTTGGGGAAAACCTGTTCCTATTAATCCTAATAATTTCCAAAATCCACAAAGAGACTCTGCTTTGACGGCTTTTGCGGGGCCTTTTTCTAATTTTCTTTTGGCGTTTTTGATCGCCTTGCCTTTGAAACACCTGGCTCCTTATATGCCTGAGGTTTTGCACGCGGTTCTGTGGACAACTTTTAATGTCAGTATATTTTTGGGGATTTTTAACATGTTCCCTTTTCCTCCTCTGGACGGATCTCAGATTATCGGCTTCTTTGTTCCTAAAAAATATGAACGCCAATATAGGAATTTTTTGGAAAATGGGCTGAAATACTTTGTTGCCATAATACTGATTGATGTTTTCATTCTGGGGCAAATGGTTGGATTTTCCTTTTTTGGCTATGCAATAAGGTTTTTACACGGGAAAATCAGTCTTTTGCTTCTTTTAGGTACATGATATAGGGGTGTCTACTTGAATGATAACGCGGTATGTCGTGGTGAGAGGTAGGTGCAAACGGCTTGTCTTAGCCCTTTACATGGGCGGTTATATTTAGGATAATGGTCTCACAGCTCTACTCTGCTCGTCAGGGTCTTAATATACTCTCTCTATCATAAACTGCACGGGAGCTTGAAATCTCTCTGGGCCGTGGTCCAGAAGTGAGAGCACCCACCTGGGAATTTCCGGGGGTCAGTAAATAAGATTGCAACGGTAAATGTGGAGCATCACAAAAAAATTAAAAGCTTTTAGAAATTATAATTAGTGTTTCTGGAGGCTTTTTATGTAGAATACAGAAAATAAATGTAAGATTTTGGATTTAACTGACGTTAAAAATAGATGTAAGTGGAAGATTCTCTTTAATGCGGCTCAAGATTCTGATGTGGAAGAATTGAAAACTGCTGATACTGAGAAATTTTCTGAGATATTTGAAGAGTATTTTGACAAGGTTTATAAGTTTTTTTATTTCAGGTTGAGAAATCAGCATGATTCTGAGGACTTGGCTGCGGAAACCTTTGAAAAAATATTGAAAAATTTAAAATCTTATGAAGATAGAGGATATAAGATTGGTGCGTGGATCTTTACAATTGCTAGGAATGTGCTGACCGATTTCTTTAGGAGAAATAAGGTGAGAGTGGATTCTGTTGATGATTTGTTACCCTCAAAAGAGCCTTCTAAAGAATTTGACATGATGGGGATGGATAGAAAAATGTTAAAAGAACAGCTTTGGGATGTGGTTAAAACGTTGCCAGTAAAACAGCAAACGATTTGGTCACTGAAATTGACTGAAGATCTACCACACAAAGAAATTGCGGATATATTGGGGACTACTGAAGCGAATGTGAATGTAATGGTACATAGATCTGTGAAAATTATTAAACAACAACTTTCTCACCTATATTATGACTAAAAAGACCTTGAAAAATGAGGAGATCATGCTGATGGAGGAGTTGCTTCGAGAGAAGCTCAATACCTTCAGGCCTAGCGTGTATGCGAAAGAGTCTATTTATAACCGAATGGTTCAAAAGTCTCAGAAAAAGCATAAATCACAAACTAAGCATTGGTATACGGAGATGTTCTTGATTTTACGAAGGGCTTCTATGACGGCTTCGGTTACTTTTGGTGTTTTGATTTTTGGAATGACTACCAGTTATGCTTATTTATCGCCAAATGTTAATAGTGAAAGTTCTTTGTATTTCTTGAAAAGATCAGTTGAAAGTGTGGAGTATTCGCTGGCATTTTCTGGGGAAGCCAAGGTTGAGAAGCTTGTGAAATTTACTTATAGGAGAGAGAAAGAGATTGATGTTCTTGCAAATAAGGGGATTAAAGATACTTATGGAATTGGGCAGGTTAAGAGAAATATTGCAGAGGCTAATGTTCTATTAGAGACTATAGCGGATGAAGAGGTTAAGCAGGAGCTTTATGTGAAGGTTAATGGGGAAGAGGTTGATGTTTCTGATTTTGAGCAAGAGATTGAGGAGGAGTTTGAGGTGGAAATGGATGATGTGGTACCGATTCCAGTTTTGTATGAGGAAGAATATGAAGAGGTGGAATATGAGGAGCTTGTAGTGCCGGTGATAGTTCCAAATCCAGTTAGTGAGGAGGAACTGGTGGCTCCTATTATAGAAGTTACTGAATATGAGCAGGAAATTATAATGGATAGCTGTTTTGATAGATGTACGAATGGGGATATTCAGCAATGTGGAGGTGGTGCGACAAAAACTTGTGGAGATTTTGATGACAATGGTTGCTATGAATGGGGGGCTTGTAAGGCGCTAGTTTTACCAGATGGTTATATTTTTGATGATTTCGAATGGGATTTGTAAAAAAACTTGTAATATTTTCTATTGAGGTAGCGTTGTAGCTTGTGTATGTTAATTTTTCGTATTTCTTAATCAAAAACGTATGAAAAAATTATTATCAATTCTAACTAGTCTGGTTATTGCCACGGCTATGTTACCAACAGCTTTGGCTGGAGGAAGTGCGGCACATATTTCAATTGCTAGTGGAAACCCAAGTGGTTATATACAACCTGGGAGAGAGTCTACTATCATGAAATTTAATGTGCATGCAAATACAGATATTATTCTTAATGAAATAAGAGTAGATCTTGATGGTTCTGGTGTGAATTTTGTTGACACTTTGGATCTTGTGGATGAAAACGGTGTTGTTGTGGACAGTGTTGACGCTGTTGAGCGACATTATTTCAATGTCCGATATGTTCTGGATCAAGGAGAAGACCATGTTTTCACTGTAATGGCAAACATTGCTGATGATGCGGCTTCTCATAAAAACCTTTCGTTCGATGTTTCTATTGGAGAAATGGAGACGGAGGATCCTGAGACTGGTACTGATTATTATATAAATCCAGCAACACTTCAGGGATCTGAGTTTAATTTTGGAGGATTGTTCTCATCTGATGCAACTTTTTCAAACTTTCAGGCGGTAGATTCAAATAGGGGTATTACTCCTGGTGACGCTGCTGTTCTTTCTTCTTTTTGGCTTGATTACAAAGAAGATCTTACAATTGAGACAATGAGTGTTAGAATCAGTGGAACTGGTCAATCTGGAATCGAAAGAGTTTATCTTAGAGATTCAAATGGTGTTGTTATTACTTCAGATTTATTAAATTCTAGTAATACTGTGACTTTTAGACCTAACTATCAGTTAGATGGTAGAGAAAAATTTGATATCTATGTTCGTGTTAACTCTGATGCTCAGTCTGGAGGAACAATGCGTTCAGAAATTTATGATGCAAACATCTCAACTCCAGATGGAGATTTGATGTGGCTTGGAAATGATCTTCCATACACAGCTAACCTGTTTACTGTTGTTGGAGAGGATAATGATCCAGTAATCGATGTTAAACGTTCTTCTCAAAGTCCAAAGAACCCAGAAGTTTCTCTAGCTGGTTTAACAAAAGTATTTGTTTTTGAAATAAGCCCAGAAACTGATGTTAACGTTAACTCATTGAAGTTTAATGTAAGTGGAACTGCTAGTGATGATGTTGAAAAAATGAGATTGAAACATTACAAGGGAGCTTATATTGATGATCAGGATAAGAACTATGGAGGTAATTATATTTTCTTTACTGATCTTACTGTTAAAGATGATACTACTCAAAAATTTGAAATATGGGTTGACCTTAAAGCTGGTGCTGATAAAGGTGATTCAGGTATGGTAACTTTGAGCTCTATTGACGCTGAGGATAACGATGGAGACACTACTGTAAATTATGGTTTACCATCTAGGAGTAAGACTTTTTATATTGAAAAATATAACAGTGGAGACTCGCCTTCTCCAGCAACTGTTGTTCCTACAGTTATTAATAATACTGAGTATGAAGAGCTTATTTTAAACGGAAATCTTGACAACCCGTTTGATGATATTGATGCTGCAAAAGTTAAGACTTTGGAGGGGCGTGCTGCGCTTTATCTGTCTGCAAAAAATATTATTCGTGGGTATCTAATTAGTACTGATCCTGTGAGTGTTGAATTTAGAGGGTGGAGACAGTTGAATAGAGCTGAGTCTGTGAAGTTTATTGTTAATTCATTGAAACTTGATGATGATGAATATTGTCATACATCAAACTTCTCTGATGTTCCTAATGGTAAATGGTATACAAAATATGTTTGTACTGCTCAAAAATTGGGAATTGTAAATGGAAATGGTGATGGAACTTTTGCTCCGGGGAGAAAGGTTAAAAAAGCTGAATTTGTGAAAATGTTGATAGAGGCTCATAATTTGCCTACTAGCTATAGTACTTATGATGATGTAAGTAACTCAGCGTGGTATGCAAAATATGCTGGTGTAGCTCAGTCTATGGATTTATTCCCAGATCATGGTGATAAGTTTAGAGCGACTAAAGTTTTGACTCGTTGGGAGACAACAGTTGCTGTTTATCTAGTGATGATGTCTAAATAGTTAGAAATTTTTAGGAGAATATATAAAAGGGCTGCCTGATGTTAAGGCGGCCCTTTGTTGTTGATATGTTCTATAGGTGGTTTTCTATTTAGCTATATTTACACTTACAAGACCATATTTTCCAGTGTCCTCCACCTGCAGCCACCATTCCCATTGAAGCACCAAATAATGCTAATGAGGTTTGTGCCATTGGACTGAATGCTCCTCCGCCTGAATGCACAATTATCAAAGCTCCTAGCATAATAATTGCTAGACCTAATCCTACTAATCGTGTGAAGATTCCCAATACTGCGCATGCTCCTCCCAATAACTCAGCTATGGCAATCACATATGCAAAAAATGCTGGAAACGGAAAACCCATATCGGCAAATGTACCAACTACAGGATCCATATTTCCCAGTTTTGACCATCCGTGATATATGAAAATAATACCTACAGATACTCTAAGCAAGAGTAGTCCTAGATTTTTCATTCTTTCGGATTTTATACAACAACAGTTTTTCTTCATGGAATTAGGGTTAAAATGAGATAAACTTCTACCTTTGTATCATATTTGATTGTGTTGCTGAACATGTCTGTGCCGCCCTCGCGGGGTTGACAGTGTAAGTTTTGTGCTGTATTGTGGGGTCTTGATTTAATTAATTATGGAAATATGACTAAGGGAGCAGGTGTGGACATGGTGGCAATTGATGAGTCATTTGGAAGTGCGGAAATAGATTCTGGCATAGATGGAGGTATGAGGATAAATGTGAATGTTACTTCTGCACAAATTAAAGCTGTATTGGAAGGAATGAATAAAGAGGTGCTTGGTAGTCGTGGAGGGGGTATTCGATCGTTGATTGGTAATGTAGGGGATGGCCAGGTTTTTCAAGGCAGCGTTGATGCTGTTTGTGCTTCTGTTTTTGATGGTGCAGATGTAGCTAATGCGGTTTTTATTAGGAATGGTTTTAGTCAGGCGTTGATTGAGGCTGTGAGGGCTGCTTGAAGGTTGCTTTGAAAAATAATGAGAGTTTTTGCATTAAAAAGCGCAATTAGCGCTGTGTGTTTTACGGCAAGCACTTTGCTGATTTGTAGTCTCTCCCCGGGGAGAGCAACTTGCGCGCACCGTGTTGTCCGTAGAGCTAAGCCGAAACTTAGGTGGTTAGGT
>CAYORB010000036.1:0-10826 GCA_964406295.1 uncultured Candidatus Peribacteria bacterium
TCCGCAAACCCAACAGGAGTCATCACAGAACTTCCAATAATCACTAGAGATAAGAGAGAAATCAATTTACGCATATTGTTTTTTATTAATCCCAGTATTATACCACATTCTCTTGCTCTTTTAAAGCAATCAACGTAGAGTAAATTGCAAGATATTTTGGTATAAAGAACACATAAAATGACTAGATCAGCAACAATCGCCATAGTGGGACGCCCCAATGTAGGGAAATCAACATTATTTAATAGATTAATAGGAAAACGACACGCCGTTGTTTCAGATATTGCAGGTACTACACGTGACCGTATTTCACAACAATTCGAATGCCATGACTATCATACATTGTTAATAGACACAGGTGGTCTTGAATCAGGAAAGCAAGAAAACATAGAAGCTGACATACAAACTCAAGCAAAAATCGCTATTGAAGACGCTGATGTAATAGTGTTTGTTATTGATGGAAGCAAAGATTTAACACCTGATGATTTTGCAGCCGCAGATATTTTACGTAAATCAAAGAAACCAAGCATTTTGATCGCAAATAAATGTGATAATCAACAAATAATTGAAGAAAACGTATATAATTTATATGAATTAGGATTTGGTGAACCTATTAAAATTTCTGCTATTCATAAAATGGGAATAGAAGAGGTTAAAAGCATTATTGCAAAAAATCTTAAAGAACTTAAATTCAAAACCGGTATAAAGAAAAAGGAAGAAGATAGAACAAATATTTGCATACTTGGAAAACCAAATGCAGGTAAATCATCTCTGGTCAATGCTCTGACAGGATCAGAAAAAACAATAGTTTCAAACATACCAGGAACAACAAGAGATGCTATAGACACAGAAATCGAATATAAAGAAAATAAATTTAATCTTATAGACACAGCTGGATTAAGAAGAAGAGGAAAGATTGAAAAGGGGATTGAAAGATTCTCAGCAATGAGATGTATCCAAGCCATAGAACGCTCAGATGTAGTAGTACTACTAATCGATGGAAACGCAGGTATTACAAGCCAAGATTGCCATATTGTACAATACGCTTTAGAGAAAGAAAAAGGACTAATGATAGCAATTAATAAAATCGACTTACTAGACAAAGGAGAGGAAACACGCAAATACATCATACGTAGATTGAGAAGAAAATTTGCATTTATACCATGGGCAACAATTATTTTCATATCTGCAAAAAACAAGAGAAACACATACCAAATCTTAGAACAATCTCTAGAAATAATGGAAGAAAGAAAAAAGAGAATAAGCACTGCTGAATTCAATGGGTTTATGAAAAAAACTACTCAAAAACATCTACCTGCAAGCAGAAAAATGCAGAAACCTAAATTCATGTACGGCAGTCAAGTAGATAGTCAACCACCAAAATTCCTACTATTCTTCAAAAACGCTGCAAATTTACATTTTTCATATCCAAGATATTTGGAAAACGAAATCCGTAAAGAATACGGTTTTAATGGAACAGCTATCAACATAAGTTTTAAGAGTAAAGCTTACAAAGAAGAAAAATCTTGAATATTGAGCTTTTTATCAGCGAATTTCTTCATCCATTTATCTCTATAATAAGCACGTCTATCTAGATTATGAAATTTCAACATGTGGGAAGTCAGAATAAGACTAGACTCAAAACCAACTGATTTAGATTTTTGCCTAGCACGTTTTAATTGCCATTTTTTCATAAAATTTTCAAAGCTTTTTGGAAAAAGAAAATTCAAAATAGATTTAGGTTTATATCTTTTGTGATTTTCATCCAAAACGACTTTTGATTCGAAATAACGATTAATCCAAGAATTAGAAGACAAAAATTCATATGAACACCCATCATCCACAATAATTTTCAGGTTACTAATCCAAAAAGCTAAATAAATATCATTTGATATAGCAATAGATTTAAAGTCCATAACAGAATCATCTATAAAAAAACTAAGACAAAAACGACCAGCTTCTTTCCCTGCATAACGTCGAACTCCAAATATTTGAAAAAAAAGAGTGACCAAAATACGTACAGTAAAAAGTCTATCTTTTCTGGCTACGATAAAAAGATCTATGTCACTATCAAGCTTAACCTTACCAAAAGAAAGATTATTACAAACAGCAACCATCCTAATAAAAGGTACAAATCTAAGCCATGGCACATAACGATTGACTCTATTCCAAAGATCCTTTTCTATTTCAGTCATGATTGAAGTATATACTAGATTTGAGTCATTTTTGAGATTATTATTTAAATCTAGTACAATATGATCCATTAAAGAATATAATGATTGAACCAAAGGAAATAAAAAAGATATTAAAGAGTATACCAACTTCACCAGGAATTTATAAAATGAGTGATGAAGAGGGGAGAGTTATATATGTAGGGAAAGCCAAAAATCTTAATAAAAGAGTAAGACAATATTTCAAGAAAGACTATCAACATTCGACCAGAACAAAAAAGTTGATAGAAAAAATGAAAAATATAGAGACTATAAGCGTTGACACTGAGCTAGAAGCCATAATTTTAGAAAATAATACAATCAAACAACTACAGCCAAAATACAATATCATCATGAAAGATGATAAAAGTTTTGTTTATATAAAAATTACTAAAGAAGATTATCCGCGCATACAAATAGTCAGGCATATAACAAAAGATGGAGCAAAATACATAGGTCCAAAAACCGCAAAACATAAAGTCAGTGAAACTTTTAAAGTTATTAAAAAAATATTCCCTTTTCGTCATTGTAATTTAAATATAGATCTATTAGAAGAAGATCCAAATGGAAAAAGACACAAAATTAAATTGAATAACAAGAATATCAAATATCCATGTCTTGATTACTATATCAAGCGCTGTGTTGCACCATGTATTGGCAGAATCAACAAAGAGGATTATCAAAAAATAATAGATAATGTTGAGGATTTTTTGAATGGAAAAGCTGAAAATATCCTAAAAAATCTCAAAGAACAAATGATGACATTGGCTAATAACAAAAAATTTGAGAAAGCTGGTAAAATGAGAGATAAAATAAAAAAAGTTGAATCAATTTTGGAAAAACAAAAAGTTTCAAATCCAAACCAAGAAAACAAAGATATAATTAATTATTGCATCATACAGGGACGAGCCTATTTTAATCTTTTTCAAATAAGAGACGGCAAATTAATTGGACAAGAAAATTTCATATTATCAGCACAGGATCTGGAAACATCGGAAAATAGAGAAGTTTTAGAAGCATTTTTAATACAATATTACGAACTGGCCACAGATATTCCAAAAGAGATCTTAATACCGCATGCATTAGAGCATAACAAGGAAACTGAAGAATTCATACAAGAACAATCAGATAGAAAAAACAAACTATTAGTGCCAAAAATAGGTGTGAAAAACAAATTGCTAGATATGAGCCTAAAGAATGCTCAAATTTTCGCTGACCGCAACAAACCCAGCTGGCAAAATGAAAGTGAACTAACCATAAAAGCATCAGAAGAACTACAAAAACTGCTCAAATTAAAGAAGCCGCTGAAAAGAATCGAATGCTACGACATATCACATCTCAGCGGCACCGACACGGTAGGATCCATGGTCGTATTTAAAAATGGAGCCCCGAAAAACGATATGTACAGACAATTCAAAATAAGAACAATTTTAGATAAACCAGATGACTATAAATCAATGGAAGAAGTACTAACAAGACGTTTACTAAAAATAACAGAAAAATTAAAGTTAAGAGATTATTCATTCAAAAAAGCCAGAAAAAAAGACAATGACTACATAAAAAAACATACAAAACAAGAATACAAAGGTTTCTACACAATCAGGAAAGGGGATGAAGTAGTGGCTTGCGGCCAAACGATAGTTTTATCGGAAAGCAAGGACTTGGTTTCAGCCGTATTTATAGATAAAAAAGAGAGAGAAAAAAAATTAGATTACTTTTTGATACGTGAGTTGATGAAAAAAACTAAAGGAAAACGCTGCTATATATGCTGCAAAACAACAGAAAAAGAAAAATATCTACAGATGGGATTTGAGGAAATTAAGAAAAACCCAACTGAAATCAAAAAAACAAAAGGACAGATTTGTCTCGCTTTCGAGAAAATCAAATTAAAAGAGGACAAATCTTTCAAAGAAATTCCTGATCTCATAATTATTGACGGAGGAAAAGGTCAATTAGGAGCAGGAACAAAAGTTATGAAAGCATTGCAGTTAAACGATATTCCATATATTTCACTAGCAAAACGCTTGGAAGAAATATTCGTACCTGGTAAAGATAAATCAATAATTTTAGAAAGAAACAACGAAGCCTTAAAGCTAGTTCAAAGAGCAAGAGATGAAGCCCATAGATTTGCTATCACATTCAACAAAAAACTCCGATCAAAGAGATTTAAAAGATAATTATTTCCGCTTCTTCAAGCACCTTTTGAACCCACATTCCAATATCAAGATATTCCTCACATTTCTCTACATCAAAAACATTAGCTTTTAATTCAGGGTGTTCAGGAGCAAATATTGTACAGGATTCCTTACATGGCAATTTTGAGATTCCAAAAGTCGCAATTTTCTCAGAAACAGAAATAATTTCCTCTTTATCATAAGCGATCAAAGGTCTATATACTGGGATATTTACAGCATTATCTATAGTAAACATATTTTCTGGAGTTTGCGACGCAACCTGGCCGAAAGAATCCCCAGTTATCAAACCATTAGCCTTTTCTTTACGAGAAATCACCTCTGCTATTTTCAACATCATCCTTCTATACAAAACGGTTCTTACCTTATCTGGAATCTCAGGAACCAAAGAAATCGCTTTCTGAACCTGTCCAAAAGGCAACATATAAAGCTTAGTATCAAACTGATAATCACTCAAAATCTCCACCAATTCCTTGACCTGCTCCATTTCATCCTGACCAGTGTAAGGATAACCATGGAAATGCGCAAAAATAACTCGCGCACCACGCCTCATCATTTGATAAGAAGCAACAGGCGAGTCTATCCCAGCCGAAATCAAAGAAATCAATTTTCCTTGAGAATTAGCCGACATTCCACCCGCTCCCATATATGTTTTATAAGAAAAATATCCATGCTCATTCAAAAATTCCACATCAACAACGAGGTCAGCGCCTTTCATTTTCACTTTCAAATCAATACCATTTCGCAACAAAACCGCACCAATTTCACGTTCAGATTCAATAGAAGAACGGTCCATTTTCATAGAACGTTTCACCTTAACTCTAAACGTTTCAGCATCAAGCTCAGGAAGTTTACCCCAGATTTGCTTTGCAAGCTCAAACACATCACTAACACCTTCAAAAACAAATTTATAATTCTTAATTCCAAAAATTCTATCAACAATCTTAACATACTCACTTTCAACAAAATCCTCAGGCAATTCGATCATAAACCTTCTCAATGTATGTTTAACATCAAAAGTTATTCGGAATTTCTTTTCCAATTTAACTTTGATCCTATTTCGCAATTTACCGATAAAATAATCAGCATTGCCTTTTTTCAAACCAATTTCTCCGTAATGTATAAGTAAAAATCTTTTCATTGCAATAATGACAAAAGCACATAAAATTACAATATGCAAGATCAGCCAACAATCATGGGTATACTAAATTTAACACCAAATTCTTTTAGTGATGGAGGATTGCACAATAAAACAAGTGCAGCAATAGCAAGAGCAATAGAAATGGAAGAGGAAGGAGCCCATATTATTGATATAGGAGGTGAATCAACAGGACCAGGCTCCCCTGAAGTAAAATTGGAAGAAGAATTAAATAGAGTAATACCAATATTAAAAGAAATCAGAAAAAGTACAAAACTACCAATTTCCATAGACACTTATAAATCTGAAGTAGCTAAACAAGCTTTAGACGCAGGGGCAAATATGATCAATGACGTAAGCGCACTCAGGGCCGATCCAAAAATGGTTAAGGTTTTAGCCAAAAATCAGACTCCAACCATTATCATGTACAGCAAAGACAATAGCCCTAGAACTACAGTAAAGGCAGTAAAATACAAAGATATAATCAAAAACATAAGTGATTTTTTCACTGAAAGAATAGAATTTGCAGAAAAGAACGGACTAAAAAAAAATAAACTCATATTAGATCCTGGCATGGGACAATTTATTTCATCCATACCTAAATATAGTTACGAAATAATACAAAGATTAAATGAATTAAAGAAATTTGAACTAGAAATATTAGTAGGAATTTCTCGTAAATCATTTTTAGGAGGAAAAATGGAAAATCGTGATAAAAAAAGCCTTCCTTTAGCTGCTATTGCCTATCTAAATGGAGCGAGTATAATCAGGACCCATAATGTATGGGGAACAAAAGAATTCTTTAAAAAATTAAATCAATGACACCAACAATGGAATTAAGCTGCGTTTTTCATTTTGCAGCATCACATTTTCTTACAAAATATCACGGTAAATGTGAAAATTTACACGGACACAATTATAAAATTATAGTAACAATAGAAGGTGAAGTACAAGAAGACGGAATGGTTATGGATTTCAAAATCATAAAAGGAGTAGTAAACGAAAAAGTAATAGATAAACTAGATCACACACATTTAAATGATCTTTTAGAAAATCCATCAGCAGAAATTTTATCAGTTTGGATATGGGATCAACTAAAAAATGATCTACCATTAAAAAAAATCGCTGTATTTGAAACAGAAGATTATCAATGTGTATATGAAGGAAAATAAGGTTTATTTAGCTCTTGGTACAAATCTCGGAAAACGCAAAGAAAACTTAAAAACGGCCCTGGCCGAGATCACCCAATTTGCAAAAATTGAGAAAGAATCCACAATTTACGAAACCGAACCAGTAGGATATAAAGATCAAGGAATGTTTCTGAATATGGTAATAGAAATAAGTACAGAATTATCAGCAAGAGAATTCATATTAAAACTTCAAGAAATAGAGAATAAAATGGGACGGGTTAGAGAGATTAAAAACGGACCAAGAATCATAGATATAGACATACTGCTTTATAATCAAGAAAAAATAAGTCAAAAAAATCTAGAAATCCCACATCCCAGAATGCATGAAAGAATATTTGTACTTCAGCCCCTCAATGAAATCGCAGAAAACATAATCCATCCAACACTAAACCAAACAATCAATCAAATATATGAATCAAGAAAAAATTGAAAAAGCAATCACAGAAGTATTAGAAGAAATAGGCGAAAACACAGATAGGGAAGGCCTTAAAGACACCCCCAAACGAGTAGCAAAAGCTTACGACAAAATTTTTGGCGGATATAACATGAAGCCAGAAGATATAATGACAGTGTTCGATGGTGAAGACTACGACGAAATGATTATTTGCAAAGACATAGATTTTTATTCGACTTGCGAACACCATATGCAACCATTTTTTGGCAAAGTTTCCATAGGTTACATTCCAGACAAAAAAATCGTGGGAATTTCTAAACTACCAAGAATAGTAGAAATTTTTTCACGAAGACTACAAAATCAAGAACGTTTAACTATGCAAATCGCAAAAACCATAAACAAACTCATAAAACCAAAAGGAGTTGGAGTTGTTATGGAAGGAAAACATCTCTGCATGATGGCCCGTGGCGTAGAAAAACAAAACGCAAAAATGACAACATCTTCATGCACAGGCATATTTCGTAGTGATAGAGGCACACGCAACGAATTCTTAAGATTGCTCAAATGATCTTGCTCATAGACAATTACGATTCCTTCACATACAACCTTTACCAACAAATAGAAGGATTAGGAGCAAAAACCAAAGTTGAAAAACATGATGAGATCAGCCTAAATCAAATCACAGAACTAAAACCTGATAAAATAGTTATTTCACCAGGACCTAAAAGACCAGAAGATGCAGGTATTTGTAATAAAGTAATCAAAGAATTTCATAAAACCATACCTATTTTAGGTGTTTGCCTGGGACATGAATGCATTGGACAAATATTTGGAGCCAAAGTGATTCATGCAGAGAAAATTTTGCATGGTAAAAGTTCAAAAATCTATCACAGCGAAAATAATTTATTCTCAGGATTAAAAAATCCTTTCAAAGCAGCACGATATCATTCATTAATTTTAGATAAAGTGCCTAAAAATTTCACACTAACAGCGTGGACTAAAGAACAAGAAATAATGGCAATCCAACATAACAAATACCCACTTTTTGGAATACAATTTCATCCCGAATCTTTTCTAACCGAAAATGGTAACAAAATAATGCAAAATTTTCTCAATGAATAAAAACCCAATCAAACAATTCCTAGCATTAGAAAAAGATGCAAAAAATATATGTTTTTTGCATTCAAAAAAGAAAAGTATTTTAGCTTGGAATCCTATTGAAACATTTAGTTCAGAAAATGACATAGAAGGTTTTAAAAAATTTGCTAAAAAACATAGAAATAAAAAACTTATAGGATACATGAGTTATGATCTCGGACACCATCTCCTAAAGGTTAAGCAAAAGGCAAAAAACGACTTAAAACTACCAAATATATATTTTCACGCATTCGACAAATGGACTGAAATAGAAAATCCTGAAACAGATTTCAAAAGGACAAAGAAAAAATACAAATCCAAAAATTTCGAAGCAACAATAAGTAAAGATTATTACACAAAAGCATACAAAAAAATAAAAGACTACATCAAAGAAGGAGACATATACCAAATCAATCTCACGCATAGAATGGAAGCGGAAACAGAAATGCCAGCCCGTGAATTATTCACAGAAGTAATTGCAACAAATCCTGTAGATTTTTTAGCCTATATTGAAGGAGATGGATTCGAAATAATCAGCGCTTCACCTGAAAGATTTATTAAAATTGAAAACGGAAAAATTGAAACCTGTCCAGTAAAAGGAACACGTCCAAGAGGCAAAACATTAAAAGAAGACGAGTTAATGAAAAAAGAGTTAATAGAAAGTGAAAAAGAAGAAGCAGAACTCAATATGATCACAGATTTATTGCGCAACGATATTGGCAAAATTGCAAAAATCGGAACTGTAAAAGTAGAAGGACATAGACTTTTAAGTAAATGCCCAACAGTTTGGCATACATATAGCCGCATCACTGGGGACATAGACATAGCACCAATAGACACACTAATTTCCATGCTTCCTGGAGGTTCGATCACAGGCTGTCCTAAAAAAAGAGCAGTGGAAATAATCGATGAAGTGGAACCTGTTACTCGCAGTATTTACACAGGTGTAATCGGTCATATTGACGCAAACACGGGAAATCTTGATTTCAACATAGCAATTCGCACAATTATCAAAAAAGATGATAAACTTTATCTACAAGTAGGTGGAGGAATAGTTTTAGATTCAACTGAAGAAGCTGAATTCGAAGAAACACTTCACAAAGCAGCCTCATTTATGACAATTTTATGATTTATCTTATCAACAACAGATTTGTTTCAGAAAAAAATGCTAAAATGCCATTAAACTCAAGTTTATTAAGAGGTTATGGGATTTTTGAAACTATGCGAACCTATGGCGATAGTAAACTTTTTCGACCTGAAGACCACATGGATAGATTATTTAGTTCAGCGAAAAAAATAGATTTAAAAATAAAATATTCAAAAAAAGAGATATTGAAAATGCTAAGAAAAATAATAAAAAAATCCACACACAAAAATCAAAGAATTAAAATCGTAGCCCTACCTGAAAAATTAATAATCACGTCAAATCAGCAAAGAGACAATAAAAAAATCTACGATGGAGTTAAATGTATAAGCCTCATATGCGAAAGATCTTTACCGGATGTAAAATCAATTTCATACCTACCTTCATTTTTAAGTCATGAAACCGCTGTTAAAAAAGGATATTTCGAAGCAATTCTCACAGATGAGAGTGGAGAAGTATACGAAGGCGCGTACAGCAATATATTTTGGTTTGAAGGGGACACACTTTGCACAAGAAAAGATAAAATTCTCCCTGGAATAACACGCAAAGCAATTTTGAAAATCTCAAAATTCAAAACTAAATTCAAAAACATCAATATAAAAGAATTAAGAAAAGCAGATGAAGTATTTTTAACAACAAGCGTGCGAGCAATTGTACCAATTATAAAAATTGATAAAAGCAAAATTTCAAAAGGCAAACCAGGACCAAAAACAAAAGAATTAATGACAACGCTTTCGAATTACATAAATGCCCAGAAAAAATAAAACAAATCCAAGGGACAAAAGACCAAATTTTAGATAATAGTAGTATTCAAAATCACCATTAACACCAAAATAATATCCTAAAAAAGCTAACACAGTCACCCAAGCTCCAGCACCTAAAAATGTAAATAGAGAAAATTTCCACAAATTCATACTAGCAAAACCTGCAGGTAGAGAAATCAATTGCCTAACAGCAGGGATTAATCTTCCAATAAAAGTAGAAATCGAACCATATTCCAAGAAGTATTTTTCTGCATGATGCAATTTTTTTTCATTCAATAAAAACACTTTTGCCCATTTATGAGATACTAAAGAATAAACTACAGGTTTACCAAGAAAATATGCTAGAAAATAATTAACCCAAGCACCAATTAAACTACCAAGAGTTCCAAACAGAATGATTAGAAAAAGATTCATTTCACCTTGAGCAGCCAAATAAGCAGCCGGAGGAATCACCAGTTCAGAAGGAAAAGGGATAAAAGAACTTTCCACTGCCATAAGGAAGAAAACTCCCCAATAATCCATACTCCCGACAAATCCCAACAATATTTCAATAAAAGAATCAAACATACAAACACTTTAGCAAATAAAAATAAATCTAAACAGAGTAGAGTAAGAAAATCATACAAAATAAGCCTACATGTGAGTAGGTGTTCGAAAAAT
>CAYORB010000037.1:0-2168 GCA_964406295.1 uncultured Candidatus Peribacteria bacterium
CTTTGGTTCAACTCAAAAAATAAAATCACACATCGAAATAAATCCCCTAGACATAGTGAGATAACTGAATACCTACAAGAATTCAAAGCTCATTTGCTAAAAGTAGCCGCGAATCACAATATTGAAATCTCAGAATAATAGATCTACAATCCAAACTCCTCTCTCATAGAATCAATTTCATCACGAAGTTCAGCAGCCTTTTCAAATTCCATATTTTGACTTGCAAGCTCCATCTTATTATTCATCATATCTAACATTTTCTTCAGCTCATCTTTTGGAATTTTCTTGAAATCTAACTGTCTACCTTTATCCTTTTTAGCTCCACCAAAGTGACTAATATCACGCACTGCTTTTTTAATAGTAGCGGGAGTGATTCCATGTTTTGTATTATAAGCTTTTTGTTTTGCCCTACGCCTATCAGTCTCAGAAATACATTTATCCATAGCCTCAGTAACTTCATCCGCATACATAATTACATAACCATCAGCATTACGCGCAGCACGTCCTACCGTTTGGATCAAAGCGCTTGCTGATCTCAAAAAACCTCTTTTATCCGCATCCAAAATCGCAACTAAACTAACCTCTGGCAAATCCAAACCTTCTCTCAATAGATTAATTCCCACCAAAACATCAAATTTTCCCAAACGCAAATCTCTCAAAATCTCAATTCTTTCAATCGTATCAATATCAGAATGAAGATATTTCACTCTAATATCAGCATCCGCCAAAAAATCAGTCAAATCTTCAGAGCTCTTTTTAGTCAAAGTTGTAATCAAAACCCTATCTCCTTTATCAACACGAGTTTCAATTTCTTTAAGCAAATCTTCAATTTGATTTTTACTCGGTCTTACAGAAATTTCAGGGTCAATCAAACCAGTTGGCCTAACCACCTGTTCAACTATATTTTTATCATCAGTATTAGCTAATTCATATTTACCCGGCGTTGCTGAAACAAAAACCGCATTATTCATATATTCTTCAAACTCTTCAAACTTAAGTGGTCTATTATCATGTGCTGAAGGCATCCTGAATCCATGCTCAATCAAAGTTTGCTTACGTGAATAGTTACCATTATGCATACCACCAATCTGAGGAATAGTAATATGTGATTCATCAACAAATAAAAGAAAATCTTTAGGCAAATAATCCATCAAAGTAGAAGGCCTTTCACCTATACCTTTACCGCTCAAATAACGAGTGTAATTTTCAATTCCATTACAATAACCTGTTTCCATCAAAATTTCTAAATCATATTCAGTCCTAGTTTTAACTCTTTCAGCTTCCAAATTTCTACCATGACTTTTCAATTCTTGATAACGAAGCTCTAAATCAGCACGAATTTTATCAGCAGCCCTATCAATTTTTTCTTGAGTAGTCACCGAATGTTTTGCAGGAAAAATAGTCACTGAATTTAATTCATGAATCAATTCACCTGTAAAAGGTTCAACCTCAGAAATTGCATCTATTTCATCACCAAAAAATTCTAACCTAACAATTGTATCTCTATCAGGTAAAAACACTTCAACAGTATCACCTAAAACATGGAACATCGAATTCTTAAAATCCATTTGAGATCTAGTGTATTGCAAATCAGTCAATTGACGCAAAAATCTATCACGTACAATCACATCTCCAACCTTCACAGTCTGAGCTAAGGAATTATAATCTTCAACTGAACCAAGACCGTAAATACAAGATACAGAAGCCACAATCAACACATCCTTCCTAGTCAACAAATTAGCTGTAGCCGCATGTCTAAACTTATCAATTTCCTCATTTATAGACGCATCCTTTTCAATATAAGTATCAGTTGATGGCATGTATGCCTCAGGTTGATAATAATCATAATAAGAAACAAAATAACTTACAGCATTATCAGGAAAAAATTCCTGGAACTCAGAACATAACTGAGCTGCAAGGGTTTTGTTATGCGCCAAAACAAGCGCTGGTCTTTGCATTTCCTCAATAACCTTGGCCATTGAGTAAGTCTTACCTGAACCAGTTACACCAAGAAGAGTTTGATAACGTTGATTATCATTCAAACCAGCCACCAACCTTTTAATGGCAGAGGGCTGATCTCCCTTGGGTGTCATCTTCGATTTAAGTACAAATTTCTTCATAGCCAAAGGATGTTAGCAGATTCATACTAGATCCGTCTAATAATTTTT
>CAYORB010000037.1:2268-10751 GCA_964406295.1 uncultured Candidatus Peribacteria bacterium
GCTATACTCAAGATATGAACTTACTAGATTTCACAATACAAACAGCAAAAAAAGCAGGAGATTTAATTTTAAAAGAATCAAAAAACAAACTACTCATTGAAACTAAAAGTAATGCTAACGACTTAGTAACAAATGTAGACAAAGCATCAGAAGCTCTAATCATAAAAGAAATCAAAAAGAAATATCCAGATCACGCAATAATGGCAGAAGAATCAACTTTCTTGTCAGATAAAAATGCACAGAATCTCGGTAGCTCAAAATACATTTGGATAATCGACCCCATAGACGGAACCACAAATTTCACGAGAAACATTCCATTTTACGCAGTATCAATAGGTGTTTTCAAACTAAGCAAAGCTGAAAGTTCAGATAATTATGACTACCTGGAAGGAGAATTACAAATTGGCGTAGTACACGCACCAGCACTAAATCAAACGTTCTATGCTGAAAAAGGAAAAGGTGCATACAAAGACGGAGAAAAAATTTCAGTTTCAAAAGTAAAAACCTTGTCTGATTCAATTTTCGCAACGGGATTTCCATATAAAAATGGAGAAATAAATTTACCTTATTTCGATAAAATGGCTAGGAATACGAGAGGAGGTCGCAGATTAGGCGCAGCATCTCTAGATATGGCATATGTAGCCAGTGGATATTTAGATCTGTTCTGGGAATTCGGACTTAAAGCCTGGGATGTAGCTGCCGGTGCATTAATAATAGAAGAAGCAGGCGGTACAGTAAGTGACACAAACGGCAATCTAATAGATCTTTTCGGTGGAGACATACTTACCAGTAATGGAAAAGTTCACAAAGAATCAATTAAGCTTTTTGCTAAACTATAAAAGATTTAAAAATCACACACTTCATTCAAGTTCTGTCATCCCTATTTGCTTTGGAAATAAAGACTTTTTAAGGATACTAAAGACTAGTTTTTTCACTTAAAACTATATATTCATTAAATAACCTTATTTTCTATGAAAACCATTCGAAAGTTAGCAAGATTTTGCTTGCTTACTATTATGTTGATGTGGATGATAATCCCATCTGTCAGCGTTTTACCTGTACATGCTGCAACAGGTGCTATTGATGCTGATGATCATTTTACTATTGTTGAAAATAGTGGTGCTCTCACGACTATGGATGCTGGTGGAAGTCTTACTTTCAAAATACAGGCATTCGATGATGCTGCTCAAACTACGGGGCAGGATTATGCTGGGGGGAATTTTGCTGAGATTTTTATAGTAGATCCATCTACTTTTGGACCTCACCCAAATGCAGATGTTACTGCTGTTAATAATATGGTAGTTACGGCTCATGGATCACTTTCTAATCATGGTGGTTTTGATTCTTTGATATCGAATGCTGATATTTCGGGAAATAACGACAATGTAATTAGAGTAAATATTGCTGATGGTGACGGTGCCGCTAATACTGTTACAGTAACTGCAACTTCGAGTTTTGAAATTTTCGTAGGTAGACCACCTTCAGCTCCTGGTGATGAACCCGTTATTAATGACGGGGGTGGTACTTATCCTGGTCAAGATTTCCAATCTATAACTGTTGCTGCAGGTTCTGGTTCTGCGGATCATTTAACTGCAACTGCTGCTGTAACTACTGCTGAAGTTAATGAGTCTTTTGATGTTACAATTTCTCAAAGAAATGATGGGGGTGGTGCAGATACTGAAATTCGTGCTGATGTTGGAGTTGTTCTTAGTGTAGACGGTGGTGGTACTGCTGTAATTACACATGTTGATTTGAATGGAGATGGAGATTTTCTAGACGAAAATGAAGATATTGTTGATGCAGCTTCGATTGAAAATCAAACGCTCGTTAGTGGTGCTCTTACTATTAAAGTAATGGCTACTGCAGCAGGTGGTGGAACTTTGACTATTACTCCTGATTCTGCTGGTTTGGATCTTGTAGATGGAAATGATGATGAGGCTGATACAGTAAGTATTGCTGCTGCAACAAATATGACTATTCAAGGCTATGGACCTCCTGGTGGGCAGTCTGGTGTTCCCACTATGGCTCCTGTTGATTTTATGCTGAGTAAGGACCCTAGTGAAAATTTGACTTTCCCTCTTGCTAATACTGCAGATACTGATTTTTCAATAACTGCCGCAGGACTTCCTGTAACTGGAGATTGGCATAGTTTTGCTGATACTTGGGGAGCTGACACTCGTTATATTGTGACTTTTATGCCTCAGGATGCTAATGGTATGGGAATGCCTTTTTCTGATAGTACAGCTTATACTGCTTCAGTGAAAAAAACTTTTGCTTCTGCTACTGATTTACCTGGAGGTATGCCTGCCCTTACCGATACAGGTACAACTTATGCTTTTACTTTTACTACAGGAACAGGTGGTGGAGAATTTTCTGGTGGTGAATTTGATGATGATGGTGCTGGTTTCGGTGGACAAATGGGTGGTGAATTTCCTCCTATTGCTTGGATGGGATATCCTCAACCTGGTCAAAGAGATCTTCCTACAAACTTAGGATGTGTAGTTGTGGATTTTGATAGGCCTATGGATACTTCAACTTTGACTACCAGTAATATTTATTTGAAAAAAATTACTCAGGTGGGTGGTGTAGATACTGAATCCCCTACTTTACCTGCTGGAGCTCATACAGTAACAGTGATAGGTGATGATAATGATTCTGTTTGTATTTCAGGTTATACTTTGGAGGCAAGTAGTGAGTATAGAGTTGTTGTAAGTAGAAGTGTTTTGTCTTCTTCCGGTGATCAACTTGCTGGTATGCCAGTTGATGACAATGGTAATCCAATGAATGGTTTTGGTTTTGGATTCGGAAATATGGGACCATTTAAGGAACCGTTTTTTACAGGTTCAGGAGGAGTTGTAAATGTAACAGCGTCTTCAACTGGATTTAATTTGAATGAATATAAACAGGCAGATGGGAGCATCACAGGGGTTCCTACAGGATATATTATTAGAGCAAATTTTGATAATCCTCTTAATCCATCTACAGTAAATAGCACGAACATTACTCTTAAAAAGAATGGTTCCATGCCTGTTGCCGGGTCAGTTTATTACCATGCACAGGACAATGCGATCGAATTTAGACCTGATGCAGTACTTAGTGCTAGTACTTCTTATACTTTTGCTGCTTCTACAAGTGTAACAAGCACTTCAGGTCAAGCTATAACTGCTGTTTCTCAAACTTTCACAACAGGTGTTGCAGATACAACTGAACCACAGTTGGTGTTTGCAGACGCTGATGATTTTGGTATTTTCATGCAATTTGACGAACCTTTGGATGAATCTACTGCTGAGAATAGATCTTATTATACTTTAAAAACTTGTAGCCAAGCTGTTATAGCTGCTGATGGTAATAGTTGTACAGGTGGAGGCGCTGTTACCACTGTTAGTCTTATATCTGGTGTTACTGCACATTATGAGAGAAATGAAAATTCTGTTTGGATGGACGGACTTACTTTAACTGCTGGTGATGGTTTCTATGTAGGAATTGCTAGTGGCGTTACTGATGTAGCAGGAAATGGTGTTCATGCTGCTAATAATAAATCTTGGACAGGAAATGTGATGAGTGCTGGTAATTTTGAAGGTGGGCAAGGGATGTTTAATATGGATGGAATGGGGTTTGAGGATTTTGATATGGGTAAGATGGGTGAAAATCCTATTGGTGCTTTTCCTATGAACACTATGGCAGGAGCGACTACAAAGTATTTCTTCAATATTCCTCTTGAAACTCAAATTCCTGCTGGTGGTTATGTTGTATTTACTTATCCTACTGGTTTTGATGTTTCTGGTGCTGTACAGGATGCAGATAGTCCTATGAACTGGGATTTCAACGGACCTGAATTTGGAAACACTGTTACTTTTTATGATAATGACAATAATGATTTACCAGCAAATTTTGCTGAAGGAGCTACGGATAATGATGCCGTTGGAATTATAGATTCTGCAAGAAAAATTTCTGTAATGCTAGATGCGGCAACTGGTGGAGTTGGGGCTAGTGATTTCTTACACATTGATCTGGATGGAATTACTAATTCAAGTGAACCTAAGGGGTTTGAAACTAGTGGCTATCAAGTAGATATTAAGACTTATAACGCTTCCGGTGTTTTGCTTGAAGCTATGACTACGATGCCGTTTTTCATTAGTTCTGCTGGGACGAATACTGTTTCTGGACAAATCACTTCCGGTGGTGGGTTAAATGGTGTGAAGGTGTTTTTGGATTCTCCTATGACTGGACCTATGGAGGTTTTGACTTCAAATGATGGAGCTGGAACTTTGGTTGCTGGTGCGAATGATGGTGAGTATAAGTTTGAGAATTTGCCGGATGGTAATTATATGATTTTTACTGAGCCGATGTTTACTGTTGGTGCCAATGATTATTACGGACAAGAATGGCCTGAACCTATAACTGTAAATGGAGCTGAGACGAAGAATTTTGCAGTATCTCAAGCTACTGCTGCAAATGGTGCTACTCAGCCTGTTACTATTACTTTTGGAGATTTATCTGGTGTAGCTAATTTAGGGTTCAATGATAGTATTGATATTTTCGCGGGTGGACCGAATGGTTTTGTAGTTAAAACTGTTACACGTGCTCAATTAGGAGCTAGTCCTTATAATACAACTTTATATTTACCTGGTGTAGGTGAATGGTTTATAGGAATGGGACCAGCAATGCCTAAAGGTCCAATGTCACAAATGCCAAATATAGATTGGATGCCATCTCAACCAACTAATGTAACCGTTGTTTCTGACAATATTGGAGATCCTCCTGCTGTAGCTCTTGATGCTGCCACTATGTCAATCACTGTTTCTGATAGAACAGTTACAGGAAAGGTTGTAGACGCTTCAGGTACAGCAATTTCAAACGCAGAGGTTTATGCTTATAGTCCGCAAGGTGGAACAGATGCTCATTCACAAGCTGGTGCTGATGGAACATTTACTTTGAATGTTGTTGAAGGATCTTATAAAGTTGGAGCTTTCTTACCTGGAATGCCAGGATCACAGGAAACTTCAGTTTTAGTTAATGGAGATGGTTTCTACGTAGGTGGTTCACCTACAGCTTCCACAGGTTCTGCTGGTGCTAATCCTTTTACTTTAGCGATTGCAAAATCAAGCATAACTATTCAAGGTAGAGTTTCTGATGGTACGAATGCCTTAACATCTGCTGCTGTTTTCGCTCATAGAACAGATGCTCCAGCCCCTCCTATTCATACTATGGTAGATAGTTCAGGAAATTATACCCTTTATGTTACTGCAGGTACTTGGAGAGTAGAAGCTGATGCTCCTAATTATGGATACATAGGTTCTGCTGATGTTGTTGTGACTACTGAGAGTATTACGGGACAAAATTTTGAAGTCGCAAGTAGTGGAAGAGGAAGTATTGCTGGTACTATTGATATTCCAGGAACTGCTGATGATTCAGGTGTAATGGTATGGGCTTATGGTGCAAATGGTGCAGTTGAAGCAAAAACTGATACTAGTGGTAATTATGAAATGCCTAGTATTCCAAATGGAGATTATACTGTTGAGGCCTTTATTCCTGGTACTGGTGATCTTGCTCCTCTAAGTGTAACTGTAGATGGAGCTGAAGCTGGTCATGATTTTGTTGTAGCAACACCTAGAGCTGTAACAGTTACTTTGCAAGATGATGAAGCTGCTGATGTGGTTGTTTCTGAAGACACTTATGTTGATTTACTAGGAACGAATGGAAGAGGAAATGCTGTACTTATTCCTGCAGGAAGTAGTAGTGCTACGATAAACATACCTGACGGAACTTTTTATATTGATCCTGCTATACCGGGAGTTAATCCTGATGATATAACTATAGCTGGTGCTGAATTCAATAATGTTGACGGTGTTCCAACTACAGATAATACAGTTGATTTCGATGGAACAGGTGATGCAATAGTAATAACTTTACCTGATCTTTATACGATTACTGGGCAAGTTAGCAGTGGTGGTTCCGGTGTTAACGATGCTTGGGTTTCTATTGCCAATACAACGACCCGAGATTTCTTTGGAACAATGACCTCTAATGACGCTGCAAGTGGTGGAGAAGATGGTGAATATTCTATAAGAGTTCCAGCTGGAACTTACACTTTATCCTCTGATAAACCTGGGTATAGTTCAGCTCCTGTAGAAGTTACTGTAACTGCCAATACAACACAGAATTTTACTTTAACTGCAAATGACAAGACTATAACAGGTACAATAACTAACGGTGATGGCGATCCTATTTCCAATGCTTTTGTACATGCTGAAGGTGCTGGTGGTGCTTTTGCTGGTACTGAAACTGGAGCAGATGGGACATATACCCTATCGGTAAGATCTACAAATTGGACTGTTAAGGCTGTTGCAGAAGGATATGCTGAAGCTAGTCCTATTGATGTGGATACAACTACTGCGAGTCAAACAGGGAAGAATTTTACATTAACTGCTTTGACTGGTGCAGATTTATTACAAGATCCAAGAATAGAATCTATAACACCTTCATCTGGAGGTACTGTTAATGATACTGCTACTGGAACAGAAATTGTAATACCGCCTTTAGCTCTTGGCTCTGGTAATGATGCTGGACAAATGACAACTAAAGAGACTAATAATGTTTCACCTACACCTACAGCTGATCCTGTTGGAAATGGACAAGTAATATCTGCTTCTGATGCTGATGGTAATCCTATTACTATTCTTGATGACGACGTTGAATTTACATTGAGGTTAACACTCGCAGAATTAGCTACTGACAATATTGATACAGATGATGAAGTCGATCAAGTTACAAATGCATATTGGGATAATTCAACAAATAACTGGGTATCTTTATCTACAACAACGGCTTACTATACTGATGCTGACGTAGTAATTCCTGATGCTACAGTTGCTGCTGCAGATACTTTATCTGACGCGAATGTTAGCTATATCGAGCTTACTAGTGCAACAGATCACTTCACAACCTTTGCTCCTGTGGTTGCAACAGGTGATACTCCTCCAGACGCGCCTTCAGGTCTTGCTGCAAGTGCTGGAAATACTCAAGTTACTTTAACATGGAACGCAAATAGTGAAGGCGATATGTTTAGTTATAATATTTGGGAAGCAAATGTAACTGAAGGTGTTATTTCAACATTAGCACACTCATCTTGTAGTGATGGATCTTGTACAAAGACAGTGACAGGCTTAACTAACGGAACTGCTTATAGCTTCCAAATATTAGCCGTTGACGCTGATGGAGATCAATCAACTGCAACTGCTGCAGTTGAAAGCACTCCAGTAGCCACTGCGGTTGCAACTTCTTCTGGAGGAGGTGGTGGATTATCAAGCTCAAGTAGAGCTTCAAACAAGGCAATAGAAGACAATAACAACGACGAGGACAAAGGAGATAAGAAAGAAGAAGATGAAACTGAAGTTAGCGAATCTGCAATAACTGAAGTATCTAGAAAAGAAGTCCCTTTCACTGATATTAGTACTCATTGGGCAAAAGAATTTATCGAAGATTTGTATACTCGTAAAATAGTATCTGGATACGACAAAACACATTATGGTCCTAATAAAAAGGTAACACGTGCTGAGTTTACAAAAATCGCCCTTGAAGCATTTGATGTAGAACTTCTAAAAATTTCAGAATTTTCTAAAATGACTTTCAAAGACATAAAAACAACTGACTGGTACGCACCTTATGTAGAAACTGCATATGCAAATGAGATTATTTCAGGTTACAAAAATGGCACATTCAAAGCAAACCAACCTATAAGCCGATCTGAAGCAGTAAAAGTACTTTTAGACACTGCCAATATCGAGGTTGCCACTGAATATGACGCAGAATTTTCAGATGTTAATGCTGATGAATGGTATGCAATGTACATAAATTATGCAGCTGAACATGAAATTGTTAAAGGCTACAAAAATAAATCCTTTGGTGTTCATAATAATTTAACAAGAGCTGAAGTTGCTAAGATAGTTTCTCTTCTACTTGATATGGAGGTTGAAGACGAAGTTGATGACGACCTTATTGGAATGCTTCTTGATTTTATTTTATAGTTTAGATTTATTTAAAAGAGCTTTGTGTTTTACGCAAGGCTCTTTTAGTATATCTTGCCACAACAAAGCTTTTTTAGTAGTATTGCGCAAGCAAAAACACAAATATGCACCCGTAGCTCAGCTGGATAGAGCACTGGCTTGCGGAGCCAGGGGTCACAGGTTCAAATCCTGTCGGGTGCACCAGAAAATCATTTGAAATGCATCTTTGAATTCATCTGCAGAAATTACTCAAACACCTACTTACGGTAGGCTTATTTCGTATTTTTTTTGTTTCATCCAAATCTGCTATTTCAAATGATTTTCTGCCATTAGATTTCCCTTGTTTTAACAAAAGATTCTCAAGCTAAATAACTAAAAATTGACAATTCGCCCTTCATCAAAGTAAGATCACATCTTATTTTGAATTACAACTTCACAATCATGGCACTTCTTCCAGCTTTTAAAGATTTAGAATTA
>CAYORB010000038.1:0-2535 GCA_964406295.1 uncultured Candidatus Peribacteria bacterium
AGCGGTAGTTCAGTTGGTTAGAACGCCTGCCTGTCACGCAGGAGGTCGCGGGTTCAAATCCCGTCCGTTCCGCCATGCAAAAATTTGGACGAAGTTTTTCA
Source organism: uncultured Candidatus Peribacteria bacterium (assembly GCA_964406295.1). Taxonomy (GTDB): domain Bacteria; phylum Patescibacteriota; class Gracilibacteria; order UBA1369; family LOWO2-01-FULL-3; genus CAYORB01. Next base: position 102 of record CAYORB010000038.1, read on the forward strand.
GTTTGCCAGTATTGGTACAAAAAGTAAGGGGACGGCTGTACTGATAGCGACCGTTAGGCTGATTTTTGCAGGAGAGAGGTTGAATTCTGTAGCGAGGGCGACAGTGTTGGCGGCGAGAGGCACTACTGACATTAGTAGTATTAACTGGTGAATTTGTGGGCTGAAAAAATGTATCAACTTAGAGTCTAACCATATAGCTATGAGGGCAGCGGCAGGCCAGACAATAAATTTGATAATCAAAGCTATCAGGGTCATTTTCCAGTCGGGCTTGAATTGTTGTAACGGTGTAAGTGTCTACTTTTTCAATATACAATTGCTCTTTTGGATATAATATATGAGGTGGTATCCAAAAATATATGTTTGAAAAAATAGATAAGCTACAGGCATTAATAGACGAAAAAAGACCTTTTGATGAGGGGCTTATGAATTTATTGCAAGAAAGATTGCACATCGAATGGACGTATAATTCAAACGCAATTGAAGGGAATACGCTTGCTTTTGGAGAGACAGCATTTTTCCTACGCGAAGGTTTAACCTCTGAGGGGAGGCCGTTAAAAGATTACATTGAAGCCAAAAACCATGCCGAAGCCATCGATTGGCTAAACGACATCATAAAAGACAAAAGAAAGCTCTCTGAAGGAGTAATTAAAGAATTATATGCACTCTTAATGAAGGGTGTTGAATTCACTCTTGCAAAGGGGCAGGGTGGCAAACTTATAAAAAAGTCTATGAATGTAGGGACATACAAAATACGCCCAAATCATGTATTAACTATCTCTGGGAAAATTCACAAATACGCTGACCCATTGCAGGTAAATAGCGAAATGGAAAAACTTTTGAAATGGTTTCAAAAAAACAAATCGCTACACCCAGTTGAGAAAGCAGCAACTTTTCACTACAAATTTATAGCAATTCATCCCTTTGATGATGGAAATGGAAGAATGTCTCGCCTCCTGATGAACCTAATTTTAATGAAAGCTGGGTATCCATCGTGTATCATTAAAAATGAAAATCGACGTAAATATCTAAAAGCTTTAGAAAAAGCTGATACTGAAGGTGATCTTCAGCCATTTATTGACTTTATTGCATCAGAAATGAACTCAACCCTTGAGGTTGTAGAAGGTATTATTCAAGGAAAAAACAGCGCTTTACCAGCTGAGTTAATTGGAAAGCTTAATCAAAAGCAGAGGGAAGAGAAGGTATTAGAAGTCATTGGAAATAAGCCCCTGTCTATTGGGCAAATTCACCTTGAGTTACATAATATTAAGAGGCCTACTTTGAAAAGTGATCTAAAAAGAATGTTAAAAACAGGAAAAATTCACAGTCGTGGTGTGGGTAAAGGTGTTATTTATTCAAGAAATAAGCTTTAAAAAGCACTGAAAGATAGGGCAGGCAAAAGCTAAAGAAAAGGGAGTTACATTAAAGTCTGTATTAAATTTTTCTATGCAAGCTTTTGCTGACGGTAAAGTAGAATTAGGCATTATCTCGGCAACACAGAACATTGAGGAAATGGTTTTTAATGACGCTAGTATAAAGGATAAGGCAAAAAAGTTAGCTAATTGAAATAATTGCTTATTCTAAGTGATTATATTGTTAAGCATGAGCTTAACTCTATTAAGCGACATTTTGATTTGTAGGTGTAAAAAATGCCCCCCCCATGCTCAACGGGATTTTAGTATGACCCGGGTCCTCTTTTACCTCGTCGATTATGCCCTGATGAATCAAACCTTGATGGAGTGGGATGTTTTGTTGCCGGGAAAAGCATTCCAGTAGGACCAGGGGTTCTTACTGCTTCGTCATAGCCTTTTTCTGTAGCTGCTATAAAGCGTGCATGTGACTCTTCTCGCTCAGCTTGTATAAGGGCTTTAGCTGCTGTGACATTTTCATTTGTTAAGAAACCATCGTTTAACAATTGAAAGGCAGCCTGTACATGGGCTCGAGCATATCTTTCATCAAAGCGACTAAGGGTAAGTAAAACTTCTTGTTTTTCCTCATCAGTTGTAGCGTTATTCCAGAGTTCTATGATACGTAGAGCCGTCTCTGGATGTCTTTTGAAATTAGATATAGCACAGTCCCTCATTTCTGACAGGGGGGTGGAACTATTAGGAGTGTTCATATAATTAAGGGTTATATTACAAGAAACCATGCTAGCACACTTTTTTCTGTATAGTAAAGTTTATGTGTAATCCAATCCATTGAGAATGGAGGTTTAATTAGGCTTTTCTCACTACCTAATCACAATCTCGCATCCTATTTGAATTATTTTTCGAATATTCTCAACAATGCGACTACCTACCTATCATATTTCCCAATATTTTGTTCTCTAATATCTCGGATTTCTTCTGGTCTCATACCTGGTGAGACAGGTATGATCGGTTGAGAACATTCATCCGGCAATAGGTTACACATAAGCTGATGGAATTTATTGACAATA
>CAYORB010000038.1:2635-6391 GCA_964406295.1 uncultured Candidatus Peribacteria bacterium
TGACAACCCTCTAAACGAAAGAGAAAATTCTGGATAGTCAGTTTTTATTTTCTCTAATTTTTCCACAAATCTTTCCAACATAAAAGGTGTTTGAAATATATCAAGATTGCTTAAATAAATATTAAGTTCATTGAGTTGAAACTTTATTGCACGATCTATTAAATATCTGAGATCACGATCAACCAGATCAATATTTCTATATCTCTCGCCTGTTCTTATAGTCGATTTGTTTTGTGCCGCACAAAAGCTACAAGCCATTTTACAACCATTGGAAAGATAGAGAGAGATTTCTCGTTTAAGATATTCAACCATTTCCATATCATTTATTTTTTCAAACATTTCTATTAATGAAACGGATTCAGGTGGTGCTTGTGATAATGCTGGGAGATTACTAGCATTGATTGCTCTGGGACCAAAAAAATTAATAAATTGTTCATCAGATAGGCCGTTGATGACCTGTCCACCCAGCACAACCTTTGAGCGAACTTGTTTTATAAGCTTTTGTACATACGGAAAATATGGAGCTCCAAGACAAGAAATCCCCAATGTTTCATCAGGAGAAAGCTTCAATTCTTCCAAGTTACCATCTGTTATCCTTGATATGTTATAGCCATTATTGGATAGTTGTTGACCAGCTATTAAAAGTGAACTTGGTAAATAAATTTGTCCAGGTCCAGTCTCCGGAGCATAATTATGTCTTGGCTGGTATAGGTGAATAGGCTCATCTCTATCTATTTGGCGTGGAAGAATCAGTTGGTTCATTTTTCTGAGATTATTTAGATTAGTTAGAAATAAATTTTCTCACGAAAAAAAAGACATTTAAGCACAAAAGAATCATCAATAGTTTTAATACATCTTGTCTATATAATGGACTTAAGGCAGCTGACGAAACACACCCGTCATTACAATCTTGACGAATACATTTCGTCAGATATAATCCAAAGCCATATTTAACCAAATCTGTAAAATGATTAAAGCTATACTCGAATCATTGAACTTGTCTCCAAAAGAAATGAAGATTTTCACAAGAATACTTGAACTTGGAGCACAGCCAGCTTCGAATATTGCCAGGATATGTGAGATTCCAAGAAATACTGTACGAAGTATTTTAGATAAACTGGTAAAACAGGGGCTTTTGGTTAAAACAAGGAGAGCGAATACTCAGTATTACGCTACAGAAAAGAAAGAAAACATTATTCGAAGCTTAAAAGCGCATAAGGCCAGATTTGAAGAAAAAGTTGATAAACAAATTGATTTACTAAAAAAATATGGTGATGAGCTTAGTCTGAGGCATCATTCCAAGTCACGTCCAAGGATTACATTTTATGAGGGAATTTCAGGGTTGAAAAAAGTTTATGAAGATACTTTGACGGCAAAACATGGCATAAAATCTTGGGCTTCTTATGACGACCTGCTTGAAGTAATACCAGATTATTTCAGTGAGTATTTTAAAAGACGAGCAAGAAATAAAATTCCGATGAGATCTATTCATCCAAACACAGTTTGTTCAAGGGGAGGGCAAAAACGGGATAAGCAAGAGCTAAGGGAAAGTGCTTTGGTGCCACCTGAAAAATTCAATTGGCAACCAGAGATTCAGGTGTACAACAACAAAGTTAATATTACGTCTTGGAAGGAAAAAATAGCTGTAATTATTGAAAGTGAGGAGATTGCTAATGCAATGAATATGATTTTTGATCTATCTTACGAGGCTGCAAAAAAATATGATGAATATACAAGTTTTAATGGTTGATAAGAATAAGTATAAAAATTTGTAAAAGTTTCAGACAAATAGGACAGTATAGTTGAGTTTTTGCTTTTTCAAGCGATATTTAAGGATTCCAAATTTGAGAGGAAGAAAAAGATGATACACGTAGGATAATGCAATTAATAGTGGTAGCAGACAGGTGAGGTTAGACGTAAATGAAGACATGCTTTTACTTGAAGGGCTGACGCTTACAACAGGCGGAACTGGTATAGGATTAAGTGATCTTATATTTTACCAAAAGGCATAGTAGATCCCGGTGATGGGCATTCTAAACTGAGAACGCTGAAAGATTTGAGGTTTCTTTGGCGAACCATAAATTGACAGCGCTACCTACTAAGTATATACTTGGTAGGTAGTATTTAAAATATAGATTATGTCTTCTACTGTCATGAGCGTCAAAACTGATAAAAAATTAAAAGAAAAAGCTCAAAAAATAGCAAAAGAAATGGGCTTTCCTTTAGGAACGCTCATAAACGCTTATTTAAAGCAATTTGTGAAAAATAAAACCATTCATTTTAGTCTTACTCCAAGCGAAAAAATTACCAAAACCTTAGAAAAAGAATTCGAAAAAATTGAACAAGATATTGAAAAAGAAATCAACCTATCTCCACAGTTTGATAATATGAAAAATGCTCTTAATTTTCTGAAAAAATAATGAATTTCAAGTTCCACAATCATTTCAAGAAAACTTATTTAAAATCGTCAAAAAAACTCCAAAAAGCTATAGATAACAGGCTTTTATTGTTTGAATCAGCTCCTTTTGCTGAATCATTAAAAAATCATATTTTACAGGGGAAATATAAAAATTATAGAAGCATCAACATAACTGGGGATTATCGAGCGCTTTATAAGGAAATATCTAAAAATGAAGTGATTTTTGTGAAACTAGGAACACATTCAGAATTATATAGATAAAAAACTCTCCCCGGATGTGAATAATTGAAAAAAATCCTTTTTTATGTTAAAATAAAAAGATTTTAAAAAACAAAAATGACAGGAAAAGGAACCTTGGGAAATATACTTAGTGTATTTAAGCCAACGGATACTATAAAACCGGTGACAGAAGGAAGTGATGTGACAGATGCAATGAAAAAACATGCAGAAGCAGCTTCTGGTAGTCCAATTATGGATGCAGTAGGACATGTGAGAGGATTGATTGGACATGTTTTAAATACAGCAAAAGAAACAGTGGTAAAAACAGTAGATACGGCAAGGTCGGCTGCGGTAGCGATTCCATTAGAGGTAATTAAGGTGGCAACAGGTGTTAAACAGTCTGTATATACTGTGTTAGGGGCAGGTATGATGCTTGGTGAGAAGACAATGGGGCCTATGTTGGCAGAGACTGCCAAAGCATTGAAAAAAGCAGGAGGTGCAGGACCTATGAGCGCGGCCACATAGAAGGGATAGGTCTGAAACCATGCAGGCAATGATAAATCATTCATCCCCCGTATATTACCCTTTTATTCTAATACTGTTACCAAAACCTCCATCTAATTTAAGTTTGATTGAGCATACTCATCCCCGGGGATGAGTGGTTTTTCCAGGAAACAAGCCAAAAAACAAAACATAAATCAACCATAATCCCCTCAACGACGTATTGCCTTATAAACCCTATAAATAAAATACCAGATACGGTTGAAAACAAGCTCTTGCGGCAGCGCATAAGAAACTTCTGAGCCCCCGAACTTCCTTTTAAATGCCGTGACCCCTTCCCAAATGTGTCCCTTTTCCTTGCCTGTTGGCGCTATTCCAAACAAATCATAACTTGTATAGCCCTTCTTTTTCGCTTGGCGCATAATTTCCCAATGCAATAAATATGGAGCCATAACATTACGATGTGAGTTTGAGGAAACGCCATAATAATAAGTGGCAACCTTGCCAAAATAAGTAACAATGGCTGCTGAAATCACTTCTCCATTGTATTTTGCCACATAGAGTTTAGCGCTGTCGCCCAATACATCTAACATATTTTTATAATAATCAATTCCATG
>CAYORB010000038.1:6491-10699 GCA_964406295.1 uncultured Candidatus Peribacteria bacterium
TTTTCAACAGTTACACCTTTCTTCTCTGCCAGTCGAATATTATAGCGCCCTTTTTGTTTCATTTGCTCTAAAATATGCGCTTCACTCACACTTAAGTCTACTATTAGAGTGTGCTGCGGTTGAAAACCTCCTTGCACTTCTCGAAAACCTTTGAATTTCACTCCGCTCAGCGCATCGCTGCGCAAAAAGACCGATTTTTCTTGTTTAGCAATAGCGCGCACCCCCCTCACCCATTCATTTATCATTTCTTTCTCAAGAAGAGGCCCACGTGCAGCATAAAGCCAGCACATACCACGAGGAAGTCCCTGCCTCACGACAAGGCCCCCGCCAACAATTTCGCCATCGTCTTCGACAACCACAATCCAGTAAGCCCCACGTCCTGGCGCTTTTGCCTGAAACTCACCCCATTTCGACATCTGGTTTAGATTGCCATATGGATGTTTTTCCACAAACGCATCCCACTTTTTCTCCTCCAATTTTTCTAAGATTCTTGCCATTTGGGATTTTTCAATGCACCACACACAACAAATACTACCTTTTTCTTTATTTTATTCCAAACTTCTTGTAATCTGGCACGTGAAAAAATTAATCACAAAATCAAATGAAAAAGAATAAGAAAAGATTACTTTATTGGCTACTTGCAGCTGGGGTTTTGATTCTTAGCTTCTTGATAATAGCGCTTAATAGTCAAGAAGATTCAGAAACAGGCACAGACACTAGCATTTTAACAGATTCTGAATGGGAGAAAGGAAATCTGGAATCTGAAATTGTTCTTGTGGAGTATAGTGATTTCCAATGTCCTGCTTGTAGCGCCAGACAGCCAATGATTAACGATATTGTGGGAGAATTCGACTCTCATATTAAATTTGTATTTAAACAATTCCCACTTCGCAGTATCCATCCAAATGCTCAGTTAGCCGCTCAGGCTTCAGAGTCTGCTGGTCTTCAAGGAAAATTTTGGGAAATGCACGACAAGCTTTTTGAAACACAGTCAGAGTGGTCTGTTCTTCAGGGTATTTTGGTAGCAGAAACTTTCACAGAATACGCACTTGAGCTGGGGCTAGATACTGAACAATTTGAAAAAGACATGAATTCACGAGATGTAAAAGACGCAGTGAATTCAGATTTTGATAACGGTCGTGATGCCAACGTAGGGGGGACTCCAACATTTTTCTTGAATGGGGAGCCATTTAACCTTAGAAATTATGAACAAGCACGAGAAGAAATCAGAGAAGTTATCGATGAGGCGAGCGCCTAAGTTATTGATATGGGGGCTGATAGCCTTTGCTTTTATAGGATTTTTAGACACAAGCTATCTCACCGTGAGTCATTATAGTGGTACAGATGTGAATTGCTCCATAGCACAAGGGTGTAACGAAGTATTGAGCAGCAGTTATTCTGTGATATTTGGCGTGCCAATGGCCCTATTAGGCCTTTTGTACTATATAACGATTCTCGTACTGTCCTTATTGTATCTTGATACTCACAAAGTAAAAATACTCAAAGTCATTGCAGTTTTAACAGCTTTAGCTTTTTTATTTTCTGGCTGGTTAGTTTATCTGCAATTATTTGTAATAAAAGAAATTTGCCAATACTGCATGATTTCAGCCATTAATTCAGTAGTACTTGTGATTTTGAGCCTCCTTGCTATCAAATATGGGAGAAAATAGATTTAAAAATCTTGCTTTTTCTCCCTAAACCAGAAAGCAAAATAAGCCATAGCTAGAATTACAGGTATAACACTAAGAAGTTGCCCCATTGATATAGGGAAGTTTTCTGGTAACGGGCCATGTAAGTCTTTCCAAAATTCTACAGTAAATCGTCCTATGAAATATAAGAGTATATACAAGAACATCATGGAAAGTGGCGGCATTTTTTTGAACATTTTTTTGTAAATAAACAGCATAATCACAAATACCAACCAATTCATCAGCATGGAATAGAGCTGTACGGGATGCCTTGCAAAATCTTCGCCCAGTCGGGAAAAAATCACACCATAATCCCCTTCTGTTGGATACCCAACTATTTCTGAATTAAGAAAATTACCAAGCCTAACAAAACCTGCGGTTAAAGGCATTGGGATTACAATTGCATTTACATATTTACTAAATTTAATTTTATACTTCCAGCACCACCCCAAATAGCTGATAAGCAAACCAATAGCAGCGCCATGACTAGCCAACCCTCCCCTCCATACATATAAGATCTGTAATGGATTCTCCAAATAGTATCCTAATTCATAAAACAAAATATGCCCAAACCTTGCCCCAAGAACCAAACCAAAGAATAGCCATATAATGAGACTATCCAGCAATTTACGTGAATATTTTTCTCTTTTAAAAATCCAACTAAGCATCAAATAATTAAGAGCAATTCCCGTTGCAAACAATAGGCCATACCAACGCAATTCCACTGGACCTATTTCAGCCAAAATGGGCGAAATCGTATGTGTAAATATCATAAAAGATAGGATTATAAGTTTCTCAGTCGTTTAGCTGCTTCTTCCATTTCTTCCATTGTTGGCATAAGGGCAAAACGTACATACCCGGCACCTGGATTAACTCCCCCATCACATTCATCAGAAATCAAAGATCCTGGTGTGACTACCAGTGCAACATCATTGCCAAGCAATTTAGTAGCAAATTCCACATCAGTCATGTCTTTAGGGACTTTTTGCCATACATAAAAAGTAGCAGCCGGTTCTTTTACTTCCAGTCCAATATCACGCAAAGCTGATAGTAAAATACCTTGCTTCTTCTTATATAATCCACACATGTGTTCCACATGTGCATAATCACTTAACGCTGAGATAGCTGATTCTTGCATAATACTAGGTGTACCTGAGTCTACATTTGTTTTTAATTTTCTATATACATCAAGTATAGCCTCGTCACCACATAAAAAACCTACCCTGTAACCTGTCATATTATTTCTTTTCGACATGGAATAAAAAGCCACAATTCCCTCCTTTGCTATTTCCAAAATCGACATAGGTTTTTCTTCAAAATAAATATCTATATAACAACCTTCATCAGCCGCAATAATAATCTCATGTTTATGTGCCCAGTCTATAAGACCTTCGTAATATTCTCGTCCAGCCAAAGCTCCTGTAGGAGAGTTTGGATAATTAATCCAAATAATCTTAGCTCGCTCACAAATATCAATAGGGATAGAATTATAATCAATCAGCCAATTATTCTTTTCCAAAAGAGCAGCATAATACGGCTCTCCTTCAGCAAAAATTGTTCCGGTTTTGTAAGGTGGATATCCAGGAGAAGGGCAGATCACCACATCACCGGGATTCACGAAAGCTTCAGGAAAATTAAACACAGCTTCTTTTGAACCTACACTAGAAGTAATTTCTCGCTCTGAATCCAGTTCAACACCAAAGCGCTTTTTCATATAAGTGGCACATGCCTGTCTGAATTCTTGGGATCCAATGTAACTTGGGTATCCACTATTTTTATGTTTTTGTCCTGCATTGCACAGTTCTTCAATGACAAAGTCAGGTGTAGGCTCAGAAGGATCGCCTATTCCAAAATCTATAGGTTTCTTCGCTTCACCGGCATCTGCTGCAATTCTAAGGGCGCTTACCCTGTCTTTAATAGCCGCAAAAGCATATTCGGGAATCCTACCTATTCTATCTGATGCTTGTATTTTCATTTCTTAAAATTAAATTATTTAGTAAACCGTATTTATAGCAATCCTGCCAATTTGCGTGGATCAAGAATTTCATCAATTTCATTCTCACTGACATAGCCTAATTCAAGTACTGCTTTTTTCACAGTTGTACCATCTTTCATAGCTTTTTTTGCCACCTCAGTCGCCTTCTTATAGCCTATAACTTCATTTAGGGCCGTAACTGTGCAAAGACTATTTTCAACCAATTCTCTACATCTTTTTTCATTTGCGCTAATGCCATTCACACAACGTATACGGAAAACTTCCAAAGCATTTCGCAAAATCGCCATAGATTGTAGAAGGTTAAAAATCAAAACTGGCTCCATAACATTCAATTCAAACTGTCCTTGGCTAGCCGCCTCAGTGATAGTTGCGTCATTTCCAACAATTTGATAAGAAACTTGGTTGATAAGTTCAGCCATAACAGGATTGACCTTTCCAGGCATAATAGAAGAGCCTTTTTGAACCTCAGGAAGGTTTATTTCACCAAATCCAGCACGAGGGCCACTAGCCATCATCCGCAGGTC
>CAYORB010000039.1:0-9898 GCA_964406295.1 uncultured Candidatus Peribacteria bacterium
TCGGATTGGTCAAAAACAAAGTTTTTGCGATTTTTCCGAAACCAAGGCAAGCTTTCCGCTGGAGAAAGCGTTAGCCGGTACTTAGGTGGAATTCAATAGCTAAATAAAAAACATCAATTAAAAAATCTATGATGCATCACTCCCCCTCTCCATAATAATCAATCTCCCCATCCTTATAAGTACTATAAAGAGAAAAATTAAACACAGGCATAAAGGATCCTTTCCTAATCTTAACATTCACACTTTGCTTAGTATCACCACTGTAACCATGAGCTTTAATATCAGCAAATTCACGCACTGTTTCATTTCCAACAGGATTAGCAACATCATCAGGAAACAATTCAACCCTTACATATAATTTTGACAAAGCGTCCTTTTCAGACACAGTTAATGTAGGTTTCAAAACTCCCCTATTAAACAAATTCGTCAAAGTGAGATAATTCAAATAATGCTCATTCATAAAATCTTTAATCCTATAACAATCACGAATATCTTCACTATTCACACTGCGTCCATCTCCTTCACCATGATAATCATAATACTCACGCGCTTCATCATTCTTACACGAACCAGAAAAAACCTCCGCAACTTGTCCTTCCACAAAACGCTGTTCTATAGTTTTCACAGCATAATTTTTACATTCTATACTATCTAAATACCTCAAACCTGTTTCATTAAAATTACTACAAGCAATAGTACCAAACCAAGACGGTATCGCAGCACTTGTAGAAGTACCATCGTTCATAGCAGAAAGCGCCGTAAAATCACTAATAGATTCCGTCGCATTAGTTCCATTTTCTATACCCAAAATCTTCCATCTTAAAATATCCCAACCAGCCAAAGCCTCACCACTAGCATCTTTCACATTTAAATGTTCAGAAGGTTTCAAAGAAGACCAAAACTCAACAGTGAAATTTCTCACATCCATTCTCTCACCTGCATCATTCACAATAAAAAGAGGAATAGTAAGAGATTGGTTCAAATCCAAAGTATAATAAAAAGCAGAAGCCTCAGGTGGATTATCAGGATCAATTTCAAAATCATCATCAAAACAAGGAAAAGCCTTACATCTATTTGCAACTTTGTATTCAACAACCCCAATATCACCAACTTCCACCACCTTATATTGATCACCATCTGTCGGCTGCCAACCAGGTAAATTTTCATTCAGACCATAAAGTGCTAATTCAACACCAGATTCCGCCGCATAATAAGCCTGCCCCGAGTCAATCAAATCCCTACTCACCCTAGCCTCACGAAAAATCAAAGCGGAAAGTGCTAGTGAAATAGATATCAAAACACCCATGACCAACAAAGCGACCAATAAGGCAGACCCTCTCCTATTTTTAAACAAATCACTAAATTTCATTTTCATAGATTTGGTTATAAATACGAGAAGAGACAGTTGTTTGCAAATCAATCACAATAGGATCTATAGTTGGACCTAAATCTTTTTTAAATTCAGCAAAAATAGTTACTTTAGGATGAAATTGATTCTTATCATTAGCAAAATTATCTTGATCATAAGGATCGATAGCAGGACTTACATAAAGACCAAAATCACTAATTTCAACATTCTCAGAATTCAAATCAGATTTTTGAACCTCAGCACTTCCAAAAAATTCCTTCTCAAGATGTATAGTTTTATTATTTTTATAAACGACATGAGTTCTAGCACTATTATCCTTAGATATCAGATATAAATCTTTTTGTTTCCCCATAATACCAGCTGGGTACTTCTGATAATCAACCATACCATCTCTCAATTCTTGAACCAAAACATCAAAAACTTGCCTAGCCTCAACATAAGTTTCCCTATACTGATTCGCATCACGTTGAGCCTTAACAATACTTGTATAAGAACTAATCAAAATACCTGTAAAAGTCACAAAAATAGCCATAGCTATAAGCATTTCAACTAAAGTAAAACCTTTATTGTTTCTACAAAGCACCATTTTTCCAATTAGTTAATATTTCAGAAATACTTAAAGACCGTTTTTTTGTTCCCAAATCCCATTCCACAGTTGATTTCACCAATACAGCGTTTTCTTGATACTTACTGATAGAAATGCTTCGTTTAAAACCACTGGCTTCACCTTGAACATTATCAATTTCTTTAGAAGAAATATCAGAAATAGACCAAGGTCTCACTTGTTTCAAATTCCTAAATTCAGAACGACTTTCATCCGGTCCTTGAGAAAAAGCACCAGTCTCCATTACAACAGAATAATCAGCATTTTCATTAGTATATCCGTCAGAAAAATCTCCACCCCATAAATCAACAGAACCAGAACCAAGCCAATCCCTATTATGCAACCAATTTGTATCTCTGATATTCCGTACCGCTTCTATACCTTCAACTGCATAATAATGAGCCTGCAAAGTAGTTAGATTATTTTCATTAGTGTTAACCAAACCAACCAAAAGATTACTCGCAGAAACAATAGCAACAGTCAGAATCATGATTCCTATCATCACTTCGGTCAGAGTAAAACCTTTATTATTTTTGATTAATTTCTTGTCCATAAAGTTAGTTCACGTTTGTATCTAGAATTATCATCATTTTCATATCCAAGATGAATCTTAAACTCATCCAAGTTTTCACTCAATTCAATTTCAGCATTTGGTGGAATAAATCGCACAAAAACATCTCCATTAACATTCTCAATATTCTCAATAATCACCTGTTGATCAATTTCCAAAACCTGCATATCTTCCTCATTTGGTTCTCCACAACCATTATATTTCCATTTATCTCCCTGCCAAATTTTCTTTCCAACAAATTCCTGACTAAAAGACTTTGCAATATATGTATCAACAGTTTTTTCAAAATAAATTCCATAACATCGTGCCGAAATATTAGAATCAGCAATTTCTTGATCCTCAGTTTCCAAAGCTTCCTTAATTTCAGAATACCTATCAACATCAATCTCACCATAAAGTGCCTTTGATCGCATTTCATTAAATTGAGAATCAATATTATCCACAGCCAAATCCAATAAAGTCGCCTTTCTGTACTGCACATACCCACTAACAGCCAAAGTACTTAAAATCGCCATTATCGCCATTACAATAATAATCTCAATTAGAGTGAATCCCTTTTTGTCATCACCGTATATCATCTCATTTATATAATTAAACGCCTACAGAAGTGCTTAAATTAAAAATAGGTGCCATTATTGCTAAAGCAAGTAAAGCCACAGATATTCCAACAAACAAAATCATCACAGGTTCAAAAACAGAAGTTAGTTTTTTCAAACTATTCTTAATCTCTCTATCAAATTGAGCTGAAACTTTCTCCGATACCTTACCAAGACTAGCCGAAGCCTCTCCAACTCCTAACATTTGAACAACTTCAGGAGGAAATAAATACTCACTATCGGTTAAACTTTGAGAAATTTTACCCCCAACTCTGACATCTGAGATAACTTCAGAAATTTTTAACCTGTAGATTCTATTCCCAATAGCATTTTTTGTAATAGTTAAAGCCTTTATTACAGGCAATCCGGATTCAATCAAAATTCCCAAAAGACTAACAAATCTCAACACATAAACTTTTCTTATCAAAGTACCAATAACAGGTAATCTCAACTTAAAATAATCCCATTTTGCCGCACCATAAGCGGTACCAACATACATTTTAAAAAGAGCATAAACAGAAAAACCAGCCAAAAGCACAGCCCACCAGAAATTAGTAACGACATCTTGTACAATAATCAACATTCTAGTAGCAAAAGGCAATTCAGACACGCCAATTCCACCTTCTTGTAACAATCCAAGTAATGTAGGAAAAATCCATACCAACATACCTATAGCCACAAGAATTAAAACTGAAAAAACTGCAATTGGATAAACAGCAGCTCCCCATAATTTCATATAAAGATCATGCCTAGCATCCAACTGACTAGAAAGTTTAAACAACATAGTATGCAAACGTCCTGTCGCCTCACCTGATGCCACAATCCCAAGTTCAGATTGATCAAAAACATCCTCAAATCTATTCATTGCATCAGATAAAGTCGCACCTCTTTCTGCATTATAAGCAATTGTACTCAAAACTCTTTTAAATCTTTTATTTTTACTTCTCAAAGCCAATGATTTCAAAGCTTTCACAACTGGAATACCAGCATCAACCATTACCGCTAACATATGGAAAAAATAAGATTTTTCTTTTAGTTCAACACTGGAATGATCTATCAAAAAATCATTTAACCTCACTGTCCATTTCGCATTTGAATTATTATAAACACCATAAATAACTTCTTCATTATCAAGATCTTTTATTTCCTTTACCTTATCCAAAATATCAGAACCAGAACGACTCTCTTCCCTTTGTACAGGTTTTTCTTCTGACTTCTCCTCTGGTTTCCCTTCTGGCTTAACCTGATGATTTGTAGGCCCAACTGTCATTCCTTCAAATTGCATTTTTATTCTTGGTAAAAAGTATCAATAGTAAGTGAAAAATTCGCACGTTCTAAATCAGAAAGACCAACTCTAGCAATTTGCACATTAATAGAATTCACCTTAAACAAACGATCATGATCTTCCAGTCCTTCAAGAAAATCAATTAAATCAATATAACTCCCTTCAAAACTAGAATTAATCCCCAAAGTAGCCACTCCATTTATTTCTGAACTACTACGAGCAAAACTAATAGAATTTAATTCAATATCAAAAGATTGAGCTATTTCAATTACGGTTTTAATAATTTCATCTTGGCTTAAATCAGCCGGAACAGCAGCAATACTGGTAATTTGATCCACTGTCGTTGTAAGGTCTAAAGCTTCTTTAGCAGAATCGATTTCATCACTTTCTAATTCAAAAACAGACAGTTCAGCATTTTTTTCTTCAAGTTCAGCCTTAATCAAAGAATTTTCCTCACCCAAAGGTTGAATATAAAACACATAAAAAACAATTGTTAAAATTAACAACAATACTCCAAACATTCCTCCTTTACTTGATCCATTATTATCTAACATATTGATTTAATTAACGTTGTACAGATTTACTTTCAGCAGAAGTTGGCTCAGAATAGTTAGCACTGAGCAAAAAGGTCAAAATTTCACGACCTTCAGAATTTGTCCCTGATGAAATAGACGGAACAAAAACATTTGAAAAATACTCACTATCATCAAAGCTTTCTATAAGTTCAGCCACATCCATATATGGAGTAAAACTTAAAGCTAGAGTTTTCACACTCATAGTGATTTCACTATTATCATTACCAGAGTAAGACAATATATCCACCAAAACATCTCCATTCTTTTTTGGCATAGTTTTACGGATTTCTTTCATAACTTCAGACCATTCAATTAAATCCGTCTCTAAACCATCAACAGCTTGTTTAGCTGTAATAGCCTGCAAAACTTCTTGATTCCTTTCTTTCAAATCTTGTTTTTTATACTCTACTAAAGAGGTATTTAATTCTTGCAGATTTTCACCTTTTGAAGCGTTATCAAGTAATAAATAACCAGCATAGGAACCAACTGCAATTACAACAATTATTCCGAAAATCAATAGAGATGATATTTTTTTCATAATTTTTATTTTTATTTCCCTTCATTCTACCACATTTTTGACTTATATACTAGATCCACCTAATAATTTAAAAATGACTTACATATTTTTTGAGATTATTAGGTGGATCTAGTATATTCAACTCATGAAAAAATTCACAATGAGAAATGAAGAGTTCGAATGCAAGAACTGTAATAAAAACAATCCAATATTGCCTGGCAGTTGCAGAAACCATTGCAAATACTGCTTATACTCTCTCCATTTAGACAAAGTAAACCCTGGAGATAGACAAAGTGATTGCCATGGTTTAATGAAAGCAAAATCAATTTCTCAAAATAAGAAAAAAGGATGGATGATTCATCACGAATGTCAGAAATGCGGGAAACAGATACTAAATAAAGCCGCTAATGATGATGATTTTAAAAAAATAATCGCTTTAAGCTAATGAACAAACAAGAGTTAAAAAAATTAGAAGACAAAATTATAGAAATTTTCCTTAAACATAACAAAAAAAATCACACAATGATTTTGGGGCTTTCAGGAGGCCCAGATTCAATATTCGCATTAGAAATGCTAAGGAAATTCTCAGCAAAAACAGGAAGTAAAATAATCATAGCCCACATAAATCACCAATTAAGAGGAAAAGAAAGTGATAAAGACGAAGAATTCATTAAAAAACAATGCCAAGATTTAGAAGTATTCGTCAAAAAAGCTGATATAAAAGCTCTCAGCAAAAATATGGGATTGGAAGAAACCGGACGCAAAGTTCGTTACGATTTTTTCAAAAAATTAGCAAAAAAACATAAAGCAAAATACGTAATAACCGCACATCACGCTGACGACAACCTGGAAACTATAATTTTAAACTTCAGCCGAGGTGCAACATTAAAAGGCTTATCAGGTATGGAAGAAACAAGCTATTTCAGCTCTACAACTCAACTCTTCAGGCCACTCCTCAGCATTCCAAAGACACAAATCTTGGATTATCTCAAAACAAAAGATATTCCCTATCGTATAGACAAAAGCAACAAAGACACAGATTTCACTCGCAACCACGTTCGACATAAAATCATACCAGAATTAAAAAAAATCAATCCAAATATTAATAAAACCATAGCCAAAAACGCTAGCTCTTTGCGTGAGATTCAAAAACAATTAGAAAATCAAGCTAAGAATTGGATCCAAAGAAACAAAGTTTTAAACGCAAAAACATTTAGAAAAAAATCACGCCCATTACAAAAAGAAATCCTCATACAATTGCACAAAAAAATGATTGGACACAGCCAAAATATTGAATCAGTACACCTAGAAGAAGTAATTAAATTAATAGAAGCAAATGTTGGTAATAAGAAAAAAAAACTTGGCAAAGTAACAATTTCAATTAAAAACAACACAATTTACTGTTTACATTGAACAAGATGAGGATGGAATAAAAGTCACCCAAAAATCCATTAAGAAAAGACTATTTAGTGACTTTTCAGAAGTCCTCCACTATAATAGCGCCACAAATTTAATATCATTCCATGGCCACAATGAAAAAACCAAAAAAACAAAAAAATAATTTTTTATATGTAATAGTTGCAGCTCTATTTATAGCCGCATTTTTAATGATAAATAGTGCAAATCAAACTCAATCAACTGAGATTAATCTTAAACAATTTGTTGAAGAGGCAAAATCCGGAAACATTCAAGAAATAAACGTAGAAGGAAGCAAAGTTAATTTAGAAATGATTGACGGATCGCATAAGCATACTTTCAAAGAAAAAAGTTCAAGCATTTATGAATTATTGGCCCAAGCAGGTGTAAAAGAAAAAACAATCTCAGCTCTTCCCGTAAAAATTATAGATATAGAAGGAAATCAATTTTGGACAGATTTACTAATAGGAATTGTACCATTCCTACTAATAATCGCATTTTTCCTATTTATGATGCGTTCAGCACAATCAAATAACAACCAGGCAATGTCATTTGGTAAAAGTCGTGCAAAACTTTATGACAAAGAAAAAGAAAAAACAACTTTCGATGACGTAGCCGGATGTGAAGAAGCTAAAGAAGAACTCGTAGAAGTAGTAGATTTCTTAAAAAATCCTAAAAAATATCAATCTATAGGTGCAAAAATCCCAAAAGGTGTAATGCTAGTTGGACAACCTGGAACAGGTAAAACATTAATGGCTAGAGCAGTGGCAGGAGAAGCTGACGTTCCATTTTTCAATATTTCAGGTTCAGAATTTGTAGAAATGTTCGTTGGTGTTGGTGCATCAAGAGTAAGAGATCTTTTTAACAAAGCAAAACGTAACGCTCCATGCATAATATTCATAGATGAAATTGATGCTGTTGGTCGTCACAGAGGCGCAGGGATGGGAGGAGGACATGATGAAAGGGAACAAACTTTAAACCAAATTCTGACAGAAATGGATGGATTTGAAACTGGAACAAATGTGATCGTAATTGCTGCAACCAACCGTCCAGACATATTAGACCCAGCGCTGCTTCGACCTGGCCGTTTTGATAGAAGAGTTGTTGTAGACATGCCAGACATCAAAGCAAGAGAAAAAATATTAACAGTACACAGTAGAAACAAACCAATAGATAAAAATGTTGATTTAACAAAAATTGCAAAATCAACTCCTGGATTTTCTGGTGCTGATCTTCAAAATTTAATGAACGAAGCCGCAATCCTAACAGCAAAACAAAACAAGAAAAAAGTCACACAATCATCAATCACTCAATCAATAGAAAAAGTATTGATGGGCCCAGAACGCAAATCAAAAGTAATGAACAAAAAAGAAAGAGAAATCACTGCCTATCACGAGGTAGGACACGCAGTTGTTGGACATGTAGTACCAAACTGTGACCCTGTTCATAAAATATCTATCATTTCAAGAGGCATGGCCCTGGGTTTAACCTGGTTTATGCCGGAAGAAGATGTACATCTTAATTCAAAAAGTAAATTTGAAGACGAATTATGCTCACTTTTAGGTGGTAGAATTGCTGAAAAAGTTTTCTTCGGAGAAGTAACAACAGGAGCATCAAATGATTTAGAAAAAGCAGCTAAAATAGCACGTGCAATGGTTACAAAGTATGGAATGAGCGAACTTGGTCCAATCACATTTGGTAGTGGACACGACGAAGTATTTTTAGGGAAAGACTATGGCCATGTGAAGAATTATTCAGAATCTTCCGCATCAAAAATTGACGAATTAACAAAACAAATTCTTGATAAAGCTGAAAAACGTACTGAAGATATAGTAAATAAAAACAAAAATCTAATGATAAAAATTGCCAAAGACCTAATGAAAAAAGAAACAATCACAGGAGAAGAATTTGCAATATATTTCAAAAAAGAAAAATCTAAATCAAAGAAAAAATGACAGACTCAAGTATAAAAATACACCCATTGCCACAAGGATCTGAACCTGTAAAAAAAGAGGTTGGACAATTATCTGTTGATATTTATCAAACAGAAGAAGAAATAGTTTTAGTGGCACCAATAGCCGGTATAACAAAAGAGGAATTGCAACTATCAATTACTGACGATGTTCTACTCATAAGAGGAGAACGCAAACAAGACATCCTAATTCCAGATGATAAATACTATACAAGAGAATGTTTTTGGGGACCATTTTCAAGATCAATAGTACTTCCACTTGAAGCAGATGCAGAACATATTTCTGCAAATTTTGAAAACAATGTACTTAGCGTTCACATTCCAAAAATTGAAAGAGAACAAACAAAGATTATAAAAATCGCTACATGAAGATTAAAAAAGCAATCATCCCAGCAGCAGGACTAGGTACTAGATTTTTACCTGCAACAAAATCAACAGCAAAAGAGATGCTACCAATAGTAGATAAACCTTGCATCCAATACATAGTAGAAGAAGCTGTAGCAAGCGGAATAACAGAGATAATAATAATTACAGGCCGTGGAAAAAGATCCATAGAAGATCATTTTGATTTCTCTTTTGAATTAAACGCACATTTAAAAAAACAAAAGAAATTACAATCAATCAAAGAATTAGCAAAAATCGAAAAATTGGCAAAAATAGTTTATGTAAGACAATCATTCCCACTAGGAGACGGTCATGCAATTCTATGTGCTAAAGAACTGGTAGAAAACGAACCCTTTGCCGTATTATTTGGTGATGACATCTATGACAGCTCAACTCCCCCACTTTCACAAATGATAAAACAATACGATAAACTAAACGCACCAATAATAGGTCTCCACAAAATCAACAAGAAAAATTCACAAAAATACGGAATAGTAGACGCAAAAAAACAAGACCAAACCTATAAAATAAAAAATCTAGTTGAAAAGCCAAAACCAGCAAAAGCACCATCAAACCTAGCAATAGTAGGGAAATACATAGTGACACCAG
>CAYORB010000040.1:0-9476 GCA_964406295.1 uncultured Candidatus Peribacteria bacterium
TCATGACATTATTCTCATACAACTCTCATTTAATTCCACATATCCAAAACACTGAGCATTTTTAAATTTGTCCATTTCTCGTCAAGTCGGAATCTCAAAAACCCACAATCGCAGTTTCTCCCCAGACAAAATTTCAAAACCCACAATCACCATCTCTCCCCAGGCGGAATTCCAAAACTCACACCTTCATTCATCCTCTCCCCGGGCGGAATCGCAAAACCCACAATCATCCCTCCTCCCCAGGCGGATTCTCAAAATAAATACCACAATTCGTTGACAACAAAAAAGCACTCTTGACACTTAAGCAAGGGTTGGATGGAATGAATTCACACCTATCCAACCCACCTCTCATATAATGTTAAAAAAAATCTTATAAAATTACTTCAAGATAAACTCATTGAACATAATAAACAAAATAAAATCTCAGAACACTTGAGTTGTATCATTAACCTCCCATAACTCTTCACGAAGTTCTATTAAAACTCCAGACTCCATTAGCGCCTTTGTTGTTTTTTTATCAACAACCATCCTTTCCACTTGATCATTTCTTAACACTATTTTAAAAGGCACCCCATCATTAAACGTTTCTCTTGTTTTTCTTTGAACATTTGTTGTAGAGACAATTTTAGTATAATATTAAGCTTTATTGCGAAATAGTCACTGCGAAATAGTCACTTTCACCAAATTTCCATTATATCCATCAAATAAAAAATTTGAAAACAATAAGAAAATAAAGTACACTAAAGGTGTACACCTTTTAAGAAATACAAATGACTACTTCGACTACCAATATTAAAAATTTCAGACAAAACATTCATTTCTTTTCAAAAGAACTTAAAGAAAAACATTCCACAATAATAGTAACCAAATGGAACAAACCCATCTTCGAAGTTAAGCCTTGTATTAATGATGTTATTAGTCAAGACGAAGTCCAAACAGCCTATTACAAAACATTAGAAAAAAGCCTATCATTCTGGAACGATAAAGAAGACGATAATATATTTGAAGAATAATGAAACAAGGAGATATAGTACTCATACCTTTTCCGTTCACAGACCTTAGTGCAACAAAAAAACGCCCTGCATTAATAATTTCTAACGAAAGCTTCAACAAAGAGAGAAATCTAATATTAATAGCAATATCCACCAAAATAGGAATGATAAAACATTCCAAACCTATAAATCAAAGCAATCTTCAAGAAGGTAAACTAAATAAACCCTCCTTTCTTCGATTTCATAATATGTTCATAGGAGAGAAACGTTTAATAATAAAAAAAATAGCAAAAATAAACAAAAATTATCTAAAAGAGGCAAAAAAACAACTCGCAAATTACATTGTTTAAAATCTTTCAGCACAAGCATGAACAAAGAAACCGCCAAAAACCGTAGTAAAATTATTCAACAAATACGTAATTTTTTTACAAAACAAGATTTTTTGGAAGTAGAAACCCCCATAATGAACAAAATCCCTGGTATGGAACCATACCTCACCCCCTTTGAAACCAAGTTCACTGACAACACTCAACTTTTTCTCAATACATCCCCAGAACTTCAAATGAAAAAACTTTTAGCCCAAGGTTATGAAAAAATATTCAATATAAGCAAAGTATTTCGTAACGGTGAAACTGGAGGCCCAATGCATAACCCAGAGTTCACAATGCTCGAATGGTACCATACAGAAGCAAATTATCACAACCTCATGCAAGACTGTGAAGACCTAATTAATACATTAAAACCATATCCAAAATTTAAAAAAATAAGTACACGTGAACTATTTCTTCAACATTGCGATATAGATTTATTACAAAATCGTGACTATACAAAATTCAAAAACACAGCAGACACAAAAGGTTTCGACACCAATGCTTGTAGAAACTGGGACGATATTTTCTTCAAACTTTTCCTAAATCACATAGAAAAAACTTTGGGATACAATGCACCAACAATTGTCTACGACTACCCTTCCACTCAAGCCGCTTTAGCAAAAAAATCTTCAATAGAACCATTTTTCGCTGAAAGAATGGAGCTCTATATAGACGGCGTAGAACTCACAAACGGATACTCAGAACTGATGAACGCCGCCGAACAACGCCAACGTCTCGAAGAAGAACAAAAAGAACGTAAAAAACTTGGAAAAACAGTATTCCCCATTGACGAAGAATTCCTAGCTAGTCTAGAATCGATTCACCAGCCCTGTGCTGGTATTGCTCTGGGAATAGATCGTTTAATCATGGTAATCCTGGGCAAAAAATCCATTAATGACGTAATTTTCTTCCCTTATGACAACAACAACTAATATTATAAAAGGTATAGCTATCAATTGGAAACACGGTTCATGGCTGCTAGTAGACGCGCAATTCGTAAATCCTGGAAAAGGGTCAGCTTTCACAAGATCTAAATTAAAAAACCTCAAAACAGGACAAGTAGTAGAAAATACTTTCCGTTCAGGTGAAGCCGTAGAACTCATAGATGTAGAACGCAAAAAATGTCAGTATTTATACAATGATGGATCAGACTTTCACTTTATGGACAACGATAGCTATGAACAATTTTCACTGGATTCAGAAGCAATAGGAAACGACAAAAAATATTTAATCGATGACACAGAATGTTATGCAATGCACATAGATGGCAACCCCGTAAGCATTCAATTACCTGTAAAAATGGCTTTCAAAGTAATATCAACTCCACCGGGAGTTAAAGGCGACACGGCAACAGGAGGCTCGAAAGAAGCAACAATAGAAACCGGAGCAGTTATAAAAGTCCCATTATTCATAAAAGAAAACGAATCAATAATGGTAAACACAGAAGACGGTAGTTATGTAGGAAAAGCTTAACCAATCTAAAATGCTAGACGTAAAATTCATCATAGAAAATCCTGAACTTGTAAAAGCAGGTTCAATAAAAAAACAAGTAAAAGTAGATATAGACACACTCGTATCTCTTTACAACGAACGTAATGAAAAAATTCAAAAAATTGAACAATTAAGAGCAAGACAAAACGAAGTTTCAAAACAAATTCCAAAAACAACAGACAAAACGAATTTACTCGAAGAAATGGGAGAAGTTAAACAAAAGATAAAAACTATTGAACCAGAAATCACAAAACTTGAAGAACAAATCGATAAAATTGCAGTAAATGTCCCAAATATTCCACACGAATCAGTACCGGAAGGAAAAGATGACGAAGAAAATGTTGTCATAAAAACTCACGGTAAAAAACCAGAATTCAATTTTGAACCAAAAGATCACATAGCACTTGGAAAAAACCTAGATATCATAGACATAGAAAGAGGTGTTCGCAGTTCAGGAGCTAGATTTTATTATCTAAAAAATGAAGCGGTTCTACTTGAATTTGCATTAGTTCAATTCGTAATTCACAAACTAAGAAGCAAAGGTTTCAATCCTGTAATTCCACCAGTTTTAGTGAAAGAAGAAGCTATGTACGCAACAGGTTTCTTCCCAGCAGATCGCAACGAAGTCTATCACGTAAACCCAGAAGACGACGATCTATACTTGGTAGGAACATCAGAAGTACCCCTTACTATGATTCATGCCAACGAAATCATAGAAACAGAAAAATTTCCTGTTAGATATGCTGGATATTCAACTTGCTTCCGTCGTGAAGCCGGATCTTATGGAAAAGACACAGCGGGAATTATACGAGTACACCAATTCAACAAAATCGAAATGTTCAGCTTCTGTCACCCTGACAAATCTTGGGAGGAACACGAATTAATTCGCGAAACTGAAGAAGAAATCATGCAAGAATTAGGTTTTCATTATCAATTGGTTAATATTTGCGGCGGTGACCTAGGTGCTCCCGCAGCCAAGAAATACGACATAGAAGTTTGGATTCCAACTCAAGAAAAATTCCGCGAACTCACCTCTTGCTCAAACTGTACGGATTTCCAAGCCCGCAGAGCAAAAATTCGCTACAAAAACGAACACGGCAAAAACACTTACGCTCACACATTAAACGGAACAGCTGTCGCAGTAGCACGTACATTAGTAGCCATTATCGAAAACTATCAAAACGCAGACGGTTCAATCTCCATACCTGAAGTACTAAAACCATGGATGGGAGGAATTGAAAAAATAGAGAGTTAGTTGCTCAGAAACCCATTTTGTGATAAGATAGCAAGAGATATAAATACAAAAACATATGTTACTTTTATCTACAGATGCCCTTCGCGGATATGGATTAAATCGCATTTTTGAATTAGCAAAAACAGCTGATTATGACGGGATTGACCTTGCACTGGATTTTGGCAAGTTTGATACAACAAACGCCGACTACCTCAAAAAACTAATTAAAGAATATAAACTACCTATACATAGTATTTCAGCACCAAAAGAAGTTGCTGCAAAAAGAATGAAAGAGATCATTGAACTAGGCAAAAAAGTAGAAGCAAAAGTAGTTGTCTTTCAACCACCAAAAATTCACGAATTCAAACTTAGTGCTTGGATGAGAAAAGAAATTCCAAAACTAAGAGAGAAAAATTTCATGTCCATAGCTCTAGAAAACGCACCGGCAGGTACTTACCTAGGATTTATCCCCGAACATGCTCTTTCAAACACAAACGACTTAAAGAGCTTTAAACACGTATCTCTAGACACTGCCCGCATAGGTGAAAGAAAAAAAGATCTAATTCGTGCTTATAATTCATTTAAAAAATATTTAGTACACGTTCATTTATCAAATCTTTACCGTGGTAAAAAATACTCTCCACCACAAGAAGGAATAATGCCCTTGGAAAGTTTCCTAACAAAATTGAAACAAGACAAATACCCAGGTGCAATTTCCATGAAGATAATGCCAAAACATCTAGGTGTTGGCGACGATGAAAAAGTTATTGAAGAACTCAAAAAAGCAAAGAAATACTACGACAAATATTATACAAATGTAGAAGTAGAAGAAGAGTAATAGATAATCAAAAATAAACAACTCTTTCCCCGGGGAAAATAGTCAATAGCTGAGCTTTTTGTAGATCATTGACTTGCCCAAAAGGCGCTTTCATGCTATGATATGCGTAGTAAATATAAAATAACAAAAATAAAAATGTCTAGAAACATTAATGAGAAACTTGATCTTGGTAGTGATTTTGATCTTGGAGGCCTTGATTTCGATGAACTTGAAAAAACACCACAACCTCAAACTGAAAAACCTGAAAAATCTCCTAAAGAGGCTCGATTAGACGCAAAGGACGCTTATGTAGGAGCTAGGGGGATAAGTTAATGACTGCATATAATACAGCTTGGGAGAAAGCTTCTGAAATGGGAACAGACGGATCTGAAGCAATGTTCAAACTAATGCAAAACATAGATGCTATCGCTGCAGACGGATCTTCACAATATGGTCTTAGATTTTTTGAGATGAAAAAAGAAATGAGTCAAAGCGGAGCAATGACACCAAAACTTACATTTATGGAAGCAACTCATATGGGATCTAATGTATCAACCTTTTATATTAACCAAGGAAAAGAATTATTAGAAAAAGCAACTACAGCATTGCAAAAAGGCACTGCAGAAATGTCCAAAGAATATGACTCTAAACAAGCAGATGCAGCATTAAAAAAACTTGACGAAGAAAGAGCATAAAAGAATTTAAAAAACAACTTGACTTCAGAACCAAGGGTAGTAAAGTATCACAGCTACCCTTTTTTGAATGAGTTAAGGTAAACCTGGTAGTTAAAAGCATTAAAATGCTTGTTATAATCAATTTTTCCTTGACCCATATTTTATTATGCCAAAAAAGAAAGAAACGTCTATTAAAGCTTCTAAAACTGAAAAGAAGCTTGTTCCACGTGCAAAAAAGGTAATAGAAAAAAAACCTGAACCTAAAAAAGCCGTAAAAAGGACTATAAAGAAAAAAGTTGAAAAAGTAGTAAAACCATCAGAAATCATTACTCACAAAGAACCGATAGCTCTGACGAGTAATCGTGTGTATTTCAACGAACAATTTGATAAAAATGTTCCTGTTCCAGCATTAATTGAGATTCAATTAAATTCATACGAGTGGTATTTGAACACAGGGATACGTGACCTACTAGACGAAGTAAGTCCTATTCAAGATTTTTCAGGTAAGAAACTTGAATTACATTTCTTAGATCATTCATATGGAGAACCAAAATATGATGCTGAAACAGCAAAAACAAAGAACCTTACATATGAATCATCATTAAAAGTTCATGTACAACTAATCAATAAAGAGACAGGAGAAATTAAAGAACAGGACGTATTTCTAGGGAATATCCCACTTATGACTAATCGTGGAACATTTATTATAAATGGTATTGAAAGAGTTGTAGTAAGTCAGATCGTACGTTCACCTGGAGTGTTTTTCTCAAAAAACTCAAGTGTACCTGGAATGCATACTGCAAAAATAATTCCCAAAAGAGGTGCCTGGTTAGAAATTGAAACTGACAAAAAAGGTGTTATAACAGTGAAAATTGATAGAAAACGTAAAATTCCAATCACTTCCTTATTAAGAGTGTTTGGATATGAAACAGACAAAAGCATAATGGACATATTTAAAGATGTTATCACAAGTGTAGAAAGTGATTACATCTTAAACACTTTAGAAAAAGACAATGCAAAACAAGTAGATGAAGCTTATCAAAGTATATACAAAAAAATTCGCCCAGGTGACCTGGCTACAGCTGAAAACGCAAAAGCGTTGATCCAATCTATGTTTTTTGATTACAGAAAATATGACATGGGACCAGTTGCAAGATATAAATTGAATAAAAGATTTGAATTGGACACTCCAAACAAGAAAAAATATCACACATTTCAAGTTGAAGATCTTATAGAAATACTTAAACATTTAATAAGACTTAATCAAGGAGAAGTTGGGCCAGATGACATAGATCACTTAGCAAATAGACGCATACGTGCAGTTGGTGAATTAGTTCAAAATAAATTCCGTGTAGGTCTTTTAAGAACTGATCGTATTGCTAAAGACAGAATGACTGTAATGGATTTAGAAACAGTTACTCCAACTCAACTAATAAATTCACGACCAATCACTGCAGCTTTGAGAGAATTCTTTGCCAGCTCACAACTTTCACAGTTCATGGATCAAACAAATCCACTAGCTGAACTTGAACACAAAAGAAGACTATCCGCTATGGGGCCAGGTGGTTTATCAAGAGAAAGAGCGTCATTCGATGTTCGTGATGTACACCAATCTCACTATGGACGTATTTGTCCTATTGCTACCCCAGAAGGACCAAATATTGGTCTTGTAGTGCATTTGGCAACTTATGCAAAAATAAATGAATATGGATTTTTAGAAACACCTTTCAAAAAAGTAGGACATACTTGCACAAACAACGAAAAAAAATTAGTAGGACATATAACAAGAGAAACGATTAGCGATAAAGGAAAGACTATACTAAAAGCCGGTGAAAAAATAACAGTTGAAGCTGCCAAGAAAATCATAAAAATCAAAGATCTTAAGGAGATAAAAGTAAAACCATATGTTACTGATGAAATCTCATATTTCGATGCTGATGCAGAAAAAGTACTAACAACCGCACAGGCTAATTCTGATTTAAACGAGTTTGGACAATTTGTAGAAACAAGAGTTTCAGCTCGTCACAATGGCGAAGCGAATTTGGTGCATGTAAACGACATTACTCATATAGATGTATCTCCAAAACAGATTATTTCAATGACAACTTCATTGATTCCTTTCTTGGAGCATGATGATAACACTCGTGCGTCCATGGGATCAAACATGCAACGTCAAGCAGTGTCATTAATTTCACCGCAAGCACCAATCGTTGGTACGGGGATGGAAGAATTAGCAGCGAAAAGTTCAGGACAAGTAATCGCAGCTGAAATGGATGGTGTTGTATCTTATGTTGATGCTGAAATAGTTACAGTTGTATACAAAAACGGTAAAAAGGTGAACTATGCACTTCAAAACTATCAAAGATCAAACCAAGGAACATGTATACATCAAAGAGCAATGGTTGAAAAAGATCAAAAAGTTAAAAAAGGAACAGTACTAGCTGACGGTCCGGCTACCCAAGGTGGTGAATTAGCGCTTGGTCGTAACCTTATGGTGGCATATATGTCATGGCAAGGTTACAACTTTGAGGATGCGGTAATTATATCTGACAATGTTGCCAAAGGTGGTTTCTACGACTCAGTACATATAGAAAGCTATGTTGTAGATGTACGTGAAACAAAACTTGGATCAGAAGTAATAACTCGTGACATCCCAAATGTTGGTGAAGTTAAATTAAAAGACCTAGATGAAGACGGTATTATCCGCATAGGAGCAACTGTAAAAGAAGGCGACATATTAGTTGGTAAAATCACACCAAAAGGTGAAACAGAATTAACTGCAGAAGAAAGATTATTAAGAGCAATTTTTGGAGACAAAGCTCGTGACGTAAAAGATACATCTTTGAGATTACCTGGGGGAGAAGGTGGAAAAGTAGTTGGAATTCAATTATTTACAAAAGAAGCCGGTGATGAATTACCAACAGGTGTATTAAAACAAATTAAAGTAAATGTAGCCCAAACAAGAAAGATACAAATTGGTGATAAAGTAGCAGGACGACATGGTAATAAGGGGGTGATTTCAATCATAGTGCCTCAAGAAGATATGCCATTTTTACCAGATGGAACTCCTATAGACATCATTCTGAATCCACTTGGAGTATCAAGTCGTATGAACATAGGACAGATTTTGGAAACTCACATGGGATGGGCAGCAAAAGAACAAGGAATAACAGTAGCTACTCCCCCATTAAACGGAATACCTACAAAAGCCATAACAGAAAAACTTAAAGAATCAGGGTTACCTGAAAATGGTAAAGTTACACTTTATGATGGTAAAACTGGTGAAGCTTTTGACAGACCAGTTACAGTAGGGGTGGCATATATGTTGAAATTGAACCATTTGGTTGAAGATAAAATTCATGCTCGTTCTGTAGGTCCATATTCTTTGGTTACTCAACAACCACTAGGAGGTAAAGCTCAACATGGTGGGCAAAGATTTGGAGAAATGGAAGTGTGGGCGCTGGAAGCCTATGGTGCTGCGCATGTTCTTCAAGAAATGCTGACAATTAAATCAGATGATGTATATGGTAGATCAAAAGCTTATGAATCTATCGTTAAAGGCGAAATAATACGCAAACCTAGGGTGCCAGAATCTTTCAACGTACTGACAAAGGAGCTTCAAAGTCTTGGGTTGTCAGTTAAACTAATGGAAACTGATAATAAAATCGAAGAAGAAGAGGAATTTTTAAACGAAGATATTGAAACAAGAGAAGAGGTCAGTGAAAGCGTAAAAGAAGAAATTGAAAAAGACAGTGAAGGTACATCAAAAGGGGAAGGTGGACTAGAAGGGATAACTGAAAACAACATAACAGATGTGAATACATCAACAGAGTAACAATTAACACATAATTTAAAAGCCATGAGAAGTGTAAACAAAGTAATTATAATCGGAAACCT
>CAYORB010000041.1:0-4015 GCA_964406295.1 uncultured Candidatus Peribacteria bacterium
CCGCCCGAGGCGGGGGCGGGCGGCGCAACTTAAACGCTGAAAAGAATTCTTTAAAAGATCCGAAAAAGTGGGGTGTGTAGAATTACAGATAGCTCAAGCAACAAAATTTCACTATAATCAAGCCTGAATTGCTTACTATCAAATACATGGCAAAACATCAAACTGAAGCACAAACCCGACAAGAAATTATCGACAAACGACTTGCAAAAGTTGGTTGGGATATAAAAAACCCTTCTCAGGTCACTGCTGAGCTAGATATCTGGGTTGGTTTACCTGAAGGAGTGAAAGAGCCTGAACATGAATACCAGGGCTTTCAATTTGCCGATTATGCTTTGCTTGGAGAGGATGGTTACCCTTTGGCTATCGTAGAAGCAAAAAAGACATCAAAAGATGCAAGAATTGGTCAGGAACAAGCAAGGCAATACGCTGAAAACATTCAAAAAAATAATCCAGGCAAAGAAATGCCCTTTGTTTTCTACACGAACGGGAATGATATTTACTTTTGGGATACAGAAAAATACCCACCAAGAAAAATTTATGGGTTCCCTACTAGAAAAGATTTAGAGAGGATGTTGTTTTTGAGAAAAAATGAAAAACCACTCTCACAAGAGCTCATCAGCCGGGATATTTCCGGTAGGCCATACCAAATTGAGGCAATACGGAGTGTTTTTGAAAGTGTTGATAAACAGAAACGAAAATTTTTGCTTGTAATGGCGACGGGATCGGGGAAAACCAGAACGTGTGTTTCAATGTTAGATGTACTCATGAGAACGAATCGGGTGCAAAGAGTCCTTTTTCTTGTTGATAGAATTGCTATTCGCAATCAGGCTTTGGATGCTTTTAAAGAATTTCTTCCAAATGCTCCCATTTGGCCGAAAAGAGGAGAAAAAGAAATCGCAACAAACCGCAGAGTTTATGCAGCCACTTATCCAACGATGCTAAACATAATTCAGGATGAACATTGCCCACTCAGCCCTCACTTTTTCGACATGATCGTAGCTGATGAAAGCCATCGATCAATCTACAATATCTACAAAAATATTTTCGACTATTTTGATGCAATCCAACTTGGTTTAACTGCAACGCCAAAAGATGCAATTGAGCATAATACTTTTAATCTTTTTGAATGTGAGGACGGAATACCAACATACGCATATACATACGAACAAGCAGTAAACAACAAACCTCCCTTCTTATCAGATTTCGAAGTCTTAAAAATTCGCACTAAATTTCAAAAGGAAGGAATACGTAAAGGAAATATTACTCTCAAAGAGCAGCAATCTTTGCTTGCTGATGGAAAAGAACCGGAAGAAATCAATTTTGAAGGTACAGATCTTGAAAAGAAAGTTACAAATAAGGGAACAAATGCCCTCATTGTTCAAGAATTCATGGAGGAATGTATTAAAGATGAAACGGGCACTTTGCCGGGCAAAACAATCTTCTTCGCCATGACCATGAAGCATGCTCGTAGATTGCAGGAAGTTTTTGATAATCTTTATCCTGAGCATAAAGGCAATCTTTCAAAAGTAATTGTATCTGACGACCCGCGTGTTTATGGAAAAGGTGGGCTACTAGATCAGTTCACAAACAAAGATATGCCTCGAATAGCAATCAGTGTGGATATGCTCGATACCGGAATTGATGTACGAGAAATAGTAAATCTTGTTTTTGCAAAACCTGTTTTTTCATATACGAAATTCTGGCAGATGATAGGGCGCGGCACACGCTTACTGGAGCCAACAAAAATAAAGCCTTGGTGCAAAGAAAAAGACAAATTCTTAATTATGGATTGTTGGGAGAATTTCGAATATTTTCAGATGAATCCGCAGGGTAAAGTCACTAAGCCGTCTAAGCCTATTACTGTTCGTCTTTTTGAAACCAAGCTTGAAAAACTTGAACTTGCGGAGTCGCATGAAGAAGACGAAACAGTCCAAGAAACCATCAAAAAACTGCAAGAAGACATCGAGAAGCTACCTGGGAACAATGTGGTGGTATTAGAGGCTAAGAATAAACTCGATAATCTTACTGATACGTTCTGGCAAAAGCTTGATGACGAAAAGAAAGAATATTTGCGCAAAGAAATTGCGCCTCTCATGCGAACACGAACCGGCGAAGATTACAAAGCAATGAGTTTTGAAATAAAAGTCATAAAATACTCAATGGCAATAATGGAAGAGGATGAAAAGAGTCAAAAAAGAGCTTCAACAATCGAGGCGGCGCTTATTGAAATGGTTTCTGACTTGCCTCTTTCTGTAAACATAGTGGCTGCTCAAACGCAACTCATTTGCGAGATTACAAATGACGATTATTTACAAAAGGCTGATGAACATGGGCTTGAGGTACTTATAGTTAATATTGCACCTCTCATGAAGTATCGAGAAGAAGGCATCAAGCCTGATCAAGATTCGTTCAATCTTCGTGATATCACTGTCGAAAAAGAATATATCGAATTTGGCCCAGCCAATGCACGTGTCACTATTCAAAAGTACAAAGAAAAAGTTGAAGCCCTGGTCGAAAAACTTGAAGGGGAAAACGAAGTTCTACAAAAAATTAAGAGAAGTGAAGGCATTGATGAGGAGGAAATTGAAGAACTGGCTGATACACTGGCTTCTTACGACCCATATCCAACCGAAGAAAATCTGCAAAAAGCATATGATGCCCGCAAGGTGCATTTCATCGACCTCATCAGATACATAATGGGAATTGGAGGCTTGCTGACATTTACAGACAAAGTCTCAGAGGCTTTTGCAGAGTTCATAGCGGAACACAACACTTTGACCGTCAAACAGATTCAATTCATGCACACTTTGCAAACCTTCATTATTGAAAATGGAGAATTAACAAAAAAGGATCTTGTAAGAGAACCATTCACAAAACTACACGCACGAGGATTCTTAGGGTTATTCAACAAAGAGATGCAGAAAGAAATTATAAATTTTACTGAAAAATTACTCCACTATGCTTAATACAAAACTCAAATCATCAATTGATCGCCTCTGGGATAAATTCTGGAGTGGCGGAATCTCGAACCCTCTAACCGCCATCGAGCAAATTTCCTATCTGCTTTTTATGAAGCGGATTGATGAACTTGATCTTAAAAAACAACAAGATGCGGAGTTTACAGGTGAAAAATTTGAATCATTTTTTAATCACGAAATTCAAAATTGTCGATGGAGTCATTTTAGGCACATGGAAGGTGGCGAAATGTTGAACCATATGCAGGCAAAAGTATTTCCCTTCCTGAAAAGTCTCGGGAAAGAGAAAAGCCCCTTTGCAAAACACATGGGAAATGCTGTTTTTATAATTTCCAAACCTTCACTTTTAGTTGAAGCTGTAAGTATCATTGATGAAATTTTTGAAGAAATAACAAGACAAGAAGAAGATGGTCAAGGTTTTCAAGATACCCAAGGAGATCTTTACGAATATTTGCTTTCCGAAATGTCCAGCGCAGGCAAACTGGGCCAATTCCGCACACCACGTCATATCATTCAGCTCATTTGTGAATTGGTGAATCCTAAACTTGGCGACACAATTTGTGATCCTGCTTGTGGAACGGGAGGATTCTTGCTTGGAGCTTATCATCACATCCTTACACAACATACTGCAAAAGAGCATCAAAAAACGGATGAAAACGGACTAACGCGCGGAATTTTAGGTGACAAACTCACAGACGAGCGACAATGGACTCATCTCAAAGAAAAAACCTTTTATGGTTACGACATCGATGAAAGCATGGTGCGAATCGGCTTGATGAATTTGATGATGCACGGCATTGCTCATCCGAACATTGAACAAAAAGACACGCTTTCCAAAAAATATGATCAGGATAATTACTTTGATGTGATTGTTGCTAATCCACCCTTTAAAGGAAGTATCGATAAAGGAGATATAAACGAATCATTATCACTCCCAACTACCAAGACAGAGCTTCTTTTTATAAACAGAATCATCAAGTCACTTAAAATTGGAGGCCGAGCAGGTGTGATTGTCCCGGATGGTGTACTTTTTGGCTCAA
>CAYORB010000041.1:4025-9292 GCA_964406295.1 uncultured Candidatus Peribacteria bacterium
GTGAAATGCTCATTGAGGATTGTGAACTTCAAGGCATTATTTCCATGCCAAGCGGTATTTTTAAACCTTATGCAGGAGTCAGTACGGCTATTTTGGTGTTTGTGAAAGGTGGTGAAACGGAAAAAGTCTGGTTTTATGACATGCAAGCCGATGGTTACAGTCTTGATGATAAACGTAGCAAGATTAAGGAAAATGATTTGCCGGATATTGTAGCAAAATGGAAAGACAGAAAGGGCGATCATGAGAACAAGCTCGGTGATAAAAGCTTTTTTGTTGATCGAAAAGAGATTGAGGAGAACGACTTTGACTTGAGTGTCAATCGCTATAAGGAAGTGGCCTATGAAGAAGTTGAGTATGAGGACCCGAAGGTGATTTTGGGGAAGATTGAGAAGTTGGAGCGAGAGATCATGGAAGGGGTTAATGGGTTAAAGAATATTTAATATGCGTACCATGTGGCAAACTAAAAAACTTGGGGAAATTATTAAATTAGAATATGGAAAGCCTTTGCCTCAATCAAGCAGAACATCTAATGGAAGCTATGCCGTGTATGGAGCAAATGGAATAAAAAATCGCAGTAATACGTTTTATGTAGATCGCCCTAGTATTGTAGTAGGAAGAAAAGGATCAGCTGGTGCGTTAAATTTAACTGAAGGGAAATTTTGGCCATTGGATGTTACATACTTCATTACTTTCGATGAGAAGAAACATGATCTAAAATTCATATATTGGCTCCTATCTAAGCAAAACCTTCCTTCCTTAGGTAGAGGAGTTAAACCAGGGCTAAATCGAAATGATGTTTACTCAATTACAGTCAGAATTCCTGAATCGATTGATGAACAGAGAAAAATTGTCCGCATCCTCGACCAAGCCGACTCTCTTCGTCAAAAACGCCAAAAAGCCATTTCACTTCTTGACGATTATTTGAAAGCAGTGTTTTTGGAGATGTTCGGCGATCCGGTGACAAATCCGAAGGGTATTAAAACTGCAAAAATTAAGGAGTTAGGAGATGTTGTTACTGGGAACACTCCATCGAGAAAATCACCAGAAAATTACGGAGATTTTATTGAGTGGATTAAATCGGACAATATAAACAACCACCATCACTATTTAACAAAGGCTAGAGAGAATTTATCTGAAATAGGACTCAAAAAGGGGAGATCGGTGTCCAAGGGGGCAATTTTAGTTACCTGCATAGCGGGAAGTCTAAAATGCATCGGAAATGTGAGCATGACAAATAAAGAAGTGGCCTTTAATCAACAAATTAACGCAATCGTGCCTAATCCTGAAATCGAGTCATCTTTTTTGTATTCTCAAATCCTATTTGGTAAAAAAATGTTTAGAAAAGCCTCAACAAACAGTATGAAGGGAATGTTGAACAAAGGTAAATTTTCAGACATTAAGCTATTGAATCCCGACACCTCTTTACAAAAACAATATTCGATTTTTTTTGATAAAACTTATTCATTAAAACAAACCATGCTCGCTCAGTCCCAAGAACTCGATACACAATTTCAGGCTTTGATGCAGTTGGCATTTAAAGGGATTTTATAAAATTTCAGCCTATGACGAGAGCAACATCAGAAGATTTATTATCTTTCTTAAAGAACACGGAGAAACAATATCTGGAATTATGCCAGAAAATAATGAAGGCAGATGAAGGACGAATGTTTTTAATGGACTTTTACTGTGTAGGAATCATACACCGGTCAGTTGTCTTAATGTCAGGTTTTTGTAAATTAATCGAGGACGATAATCTATTAAGTGCTTCACCGCTTGTACGTTTATATTTAGATAATATTTTACAGTTACATGCGGTTTTTATTGCAAAAAATCACGATAATTTTATTACGAAAAAATTAGAGGGAAAACAAACGAATAATCTAAAGGATAAAAACAATTATTCAATGACGGATGGGCATTTAGTCCGAGAAGTTACAAAAAATCCAGATTTCAAATGGATAAGCAATGTTTATAAAGAATCCTCAAAATATATTCACTTCACAGATAAACATCTATTTAGTGCTATTGATACTAATAAAAAAAGTGGGGAATTCAACATGGAGATTGGAAGTAAAAAAGTATTTCCTGATAAATTTAAAGAAGAATTATTAGGAGTAATGGTGAAAATCACAGAGGGCATTTTTAGTTATTTGGGAAAATGGTTGAAGACTAAAGTGGATGTCGGACTTACACGTGAAAATCAACCAAAATGATGTAGCAACTCCTCCACCAGCAAATGAATGGCTGTCGAAGGATTATTGTTAACTTCCCCTTTGACATAGAGTTTCTTCGCATGCTTAACGCCTGTTTCTTGAAATGGCAAAAGCGACTCAAATATTCCTTCCATATTTTTCTTGTAGATCCCAAGACTGTTGTCCTTGAAATTCTTTGCCAGTTTTTTGTGATAATCGGCTCTAGGAATAGTTGAACTGTGGAGGGCAAAATGGGACAAGAACCAGAATTCAAAGCACTCATTGCTCCAAGCTATATTTAAGCCATTTTCATCGGCCAATTTTAGGCCTTCATGAAACTTCTTCTCATTGTCATCCAAATAATTATCAACATCAAAAACACACCAAACCTGATCTCCGTCATCAGAAACAAAATCACCTTTTGATTCAAGCTCTTCCTTAAATTTTATTGCCGCCTTGATGAAATCCCAAGGAGCTTTTCTGAGAAATTCTTTTTTATATCGGATGACAATGTTATGGGCTCTTAGATGGTCTTTGAAATCTTGAAAATATAATGGTTCTGCAAGTTCACCATTGCATAATATGAAAATTCTCGGTTTCATTGCTATCTTATTCAGTCCCATTGGTTTTCGTTAGATTTTATATATGGAAGAGCACCATAACGCCCTTCAAAATAACGCTTTCCGTAACTTGAATCTTTTCTTTCACCAAGCTCACTTAATGAGAAAAGTTTAGAAGCGCCATACTTGTCTTTTTCAACAAAAAATATTTGAGCACGTCTTAGAATTTCATTGTCTAAAAGGCTAGAGTCATGTGTTGTGAAAATAAGTTGTGCGTTTTTAGGATTCTTTTTCTTAGAATTAAATATTTGCACGATGAATCTGCAAAGTACCGGGTGTAAACTTGAATCTAACTCATCAATGAATAAAGTTTTACCTTCCTTCAATGCATCAAGAAATAATGCAGAAAATCCAAACATTTGCTTTGTACCTCCAGATTCTTGAGCCATGAAGTCAAACATTACTTTGCCTGCTTTTTGGCCTTTTTCATCATATTTGGTATGCACTGTAGAAACTTTCCTATGTACAAATTTACCTTTGCCGGTAGTTGCCATGTCTATTAACTGACGTGGCAATTCAACAGGAAAGGAATTCATAAATTCATCTTTATTGACTTCATTTTGTTCAACTAAAATTTCCTCAAAATTAAAATCAGCTTCCTTAAGAAATTCCAACATTTCATTTTTATGTTTTTCATAGTTATTGAAACCATAATTCAAAATCATTTCCCTTTGTTCTGCCGGATAAACATTTATTTTCTTTATCTCTTCAATAACTTCGTTGGCAATTTTACCATTATTGGCAGCGAGCAAACTCAAAAAGAGCACATTTTGCCTGGTTTGTTTCTCAAGAGCCGCTGTCGCTTCATTAAAGTGACGCTTATTTGAATTAATTTCATTACCTATTCGCTCAAAAAGAATCTTCTTTTGAGGATATTGGTGCAACCATTCTCTGACAACTTTTTGTTGAGAAACTTCAAAACCATATGTAAATCTTTTTTTCTTATTCATTATTTCGACTTCAAATAATGAAGGTGAATTTTCCGTTTGATTGCTTAACAAAAAGGGTATAGTAGGTATTTGATTGCTTAAAGCATTTACATAACTTGCAACTATAAAATTATGAAAGAAAACAAAGGCTTT
The DNA here is from genome assembly GCA_964406295.1 of uncultured Candidatus Peribacteria bacterium. Taxonomy (GTDB): domain Bacteria; phylum Patescibacteriota; class Gracilibacteria; order UBA1369; family LOWO2-01-FULL-3; genus CAYORB01. The sequence continues at coordinate 7,920 of CAYORB010000041.1, forward strand.
TGAAAAATTAGATTTCCCCGAAGCATTAGCACCATAGACTACTGCACTTTTCAGCAATTCAACGTCCTGGATTTTGAAGAAAGAATCCTTGTGTGAATCGTCATTTCCTTGTCTCTCAAGGGAAAATGTTACCTCATCTTTGAAAGACAAATAGTTTTTGAATCTGAAAGATTTGATCATGGTATTAAAAGTTATGTTTACTTCACCCTCTATTCTACACGACTAGACGCAAATTACAATACCTTTTGCGGTTTTTCCGTAAAAAGCTTGCCAATATGCACGCACGGCGTATAATTACCTTGGCTTGGGTTGATCTCCATAAGTCGGTGAATCTTGATCAGATGCTCCTCGTAATGAGCGCAACGGCCATTACGATCGATAGTGAGAAGTCGAACACTTGAGAATTTAATTCCCGTTGCAGAATCATAACCTTAAACTTATGAAAACCTTAAAACCGGGTCAGGAAGCGCCCTTTTCAGGTCAGTACAGAATGCAGGGACCTCGTGGAGGCCATATTGGAATTGAACGTACTGTCGTAAAAGGAGAGCCATTACCTCCAACGCTGAGTGCAGGTCAAGTATACCGATTGGTAGACAAGACGAAAACTCGCTAAGTAAGACTCTCCTGAAGGAATTGCCCCGTTGCTAGTGCGGGGCTTTTCTACACACAATTTACATGAAATCTCCACGGATGTCATAGTCCAAATAATAACACCCCACTTTTTCGGATCGTTTAAAGAATTCTTTTCAGCGTTTAAGTTGCGCCGCCCGCCCCCGCCTCGGGCGGCGCATTTTTAGCCACGGTTCTCAGGCGCGCGGTGCCCGGCTTCACCGCGCGCCTGTCATTCCGCTGTGATCAAAAAATCATTATTTTTTGAAATTTTCTTCAAAATAAGTCCGAACTTCGTCATACAGGCAGCTCCAAAAAGCTCAGAGAAGGAGTAGTTTTTGATGAAATAATAAAATTTCGAAATAAGCCTACGTTGGGTAGGCGTTTGAGATATTTTTGCAATTGAATTAAAAAATGCCCTTCTCTGAGCTTTTTGGGAAATGATAGGCATCTTTCACCTCAACTTCAGATATCTTTTTGCACGCCTACGAGAGTGTAGACTTAGCTCAAAAATTCTTCGTTTCGATGAAATCTGCTCTATCAGAATTATTTTTGGAACACTCCTGTTCAGAAAGTTGAGGAGGTTACAAAAATCGAAGCGCCTCAGGCGGTAGAGGACATTCAAGAGATAGAATCTTCACAAGAAAAAGAAGGGGCTGAACGAATTGAAAAATTAGAATTATCCAATAAGATTTTAACCTATAATTTGCAAGAATTAGGGGTAGAGATTGATTATCCTGACAGATATTCAATAGAAAAAACAG
>CAYORB010000042.1:0-9255 GCA_964406295.1 uncultured Candidatus Peribacteria bacterium
TAAATGGATAGAATTTGAGATTGAAGGACCTGATGAAGGACTATTGATGTCTGGGCCTTGTTTTCGTGAATTCTATGATTTTTCAGATGATGCTGTTATGATGGCTATTTCTTCTGTTAATTATGTACCTGAAGATTATATTTACGATTTAGATGAATTCATTAATTTTGTAAAACAATGAAAATTTTAATTACTGGTGGTGCTGGTTTTATTGGAAGTAACTATGCTCACTATCGTTTTGAAAAACACCCTGAAGATGAAATTTATGTTTTGGATAAACTTACTTATGCTGGGAATAAGGATAATTTATCTGAATTGCTTGATGAAAAAAGATTTCATTTCATACAAGGTGATATAGCTGACAAAAAATTTGTTGATGATTTATTTGCTAAGGAAAAATTTGATATTGTTGTGAATTTTGCTGCTGAAACACATGTTGACCGCAGTATTTTATATCCTGGAGTTTTTGTAGATACAAATATTGTTGGGACTCATAATTTATTAAATGCAGCACGGGAAAATGATGTTAAACGTTATCATCAGGTTTCAACTGATGAAGTTTATGGTGATTTAGGTATAGATTCTAGTGATTTATTCACTGAAGATACTCCTATTGCTCCCAATTGTCCGTATGCTGCTACTAAAGCTTCGGCTGATTTAATGGTTAGGTCTTATTTTGAAACTTATGGCATGGCAGCTACTATTAGCCGTTGTTCGAATAATTATGGACCATATCAATTTCCTGAAAAGTTAATCCCCTATTTTTTCCGTTTAATTTCTGAAGATAAAACTGTTCCAGTATATGGTGATGGTAGAAATGTTCGAGATTGGTTGTATGTAATTGATCATTGCAGGGCTATAGATACGATTCTGGAAGGTGGTAAGTCTGGAGAAGTTTATAATATTGGTGGAAATAATGAGAAAAATAACCTTGAGATTACAAAATTCTTACTTGAGTTTTTGGGTAAGGATGAGAGTTTGATACGTTATGTTGATGACAGATTGGCTCATGACAGGCGTTATGCGATTGATGCCTCTAAAATGAAAAATGAATTGAATTGGGAGCCTTCTGTTGATTTTGCTGAAGGAATTCAAAAGACTTTCAATTGGTATGAGGATCATAAAGAATGGGCGGATAAATTAATTGGAAATTTGGAAGAACGTAAGCATAAAAAAGTGAGCATGACTCCACTGGAAGCTAATCGAAACTAGAATAGTGTTCATGATTTGCGAGTTTTGTTGATTTTCTATATAGTTGTTTGGAATATTTTTAACTGTTCTTATGCGTTATTCTAAGATGTTTGGGAAGACTGAGAAGGAAATTCCAAGTGATGCTAGTTTAGTTTCTCATCAACTTCTTCATAAGGCTGGATATATTCGTGAGTCTGTTGCTGGTAGGTATTTTTTCCTTCCTTTAGGGCAGCGTGTGCAGAATAAAATTATGGCAATTGTTAAAGATGAAATGGATAAGACTGGAGCCCAAGAAATGTTATCCCCTGTTTTACATCCACTGGAATTGTGGAAAGAAACAAATAGGGATGATGCTGCTGGTTTTGAATTAATGCAGATAGAAGATAGACGCGGAATGCCTTTTGCTCTTGGTGGAACTGCGGAAGAAATGTTTGTAGATGTTAGTAGAAAATTTCAGCTTAGCTATAAGGATTTGCCTATGAATATTTACCAATTTTCGCTTAAATTTAGAGATGAAATGAGAGCCAGGGGTGGATTATTGAGAGTTAGAGAGTTTATTATGAAAGATGCTTATTCTTTTCATGTAGATGAAGAAGATTTTAAGAAAGAATACAAAGTTATGGGTGAAACTTATACCAAAATTTATGACAGATGTGGTTTGGATACAGTTATAGTCGAATCTGATGGTGGATATATTGGCGGAGATTATTGTCATGAGTATGTTGTAAGATCTAATGCTGGAGAAAGTCGTTTTTTGATAACCAAAGATGGTTCATATGCTGCTCATGAGGATGTGGCTAAATTTGTTAAGGAAGATAAAAATTTAAATGAAGCAGAGCTTGAACTGAAGGAAATTGAGGCTAAACGTGGTACAACTATGTTGGATGGTGTTAAGTTTCATGACTTACCTCTTTGGCAGCAGATTAAAGATGTGATGTTTGTAGATGATAAAGGACGATTTATATTGGCTGTGCTTCGTGGTGATTATGATGTGAATGAAACTAAATTGATGAATCTTTGTGGGTCTTTGGAATTGCGTCCTGCAACTCCTGAAGAAATTCGTGATCAATTAAATTCTGAGCCTGGTTTTATTTCTCCTGTAGGAATTAGAGATGATTTGACTGAAGATCTTGAATTAGTAATTGTTGGTGATGATTCACTTCGTGGTGTCAAAAATGCTTACGGCGGCGCAAATGCTAAAAATAAAGATCTTCTAAATGTGAATATCGATAGAGATTATAAATTGGATATTGAGGGAGATATTGCTATGGCTGAAGCAGGTTTTATCGCTCCTGATGGCGAAAATGAGCTTTTAGAGGATAAAGGTGTTGAAGTTGGTAATATTTTTCAACTTGGATATCATTATTCAAAGAAAATGAAAAATGCTGGTTTTGTAGGCAATGATGGGAAATTTCATCCATATTATATGGGGTGCTATGGGATAGGAGTAGGACGTACTTTGGCTACTATTGTTGAGGTTTCTCATGACGAAAAAGGCATTATTTGGCCTAAGGCAGTTGCGCCTTTTCAAATACACTTAGTGTCTTTAGGTAAAGGTGAAGAGATTGAGGCTAAGGCTGAGGCTTTATATAAAGAATTATTGGATGCAGGGTTTGAAGTGCTCTATGACGATAGAAAGGAAGGTGCTGGTAGGAAGCTTGGGGATGCTGATTTGATAGGTGTACCACTTAGGCTTGTCATAAGTCCACGTACACTTGAAGAAGATTCTGTTGAATGGAAATTTAGATCTGAAGAGGAAGTTTCTAAAGTTAAATTATCTGAATTAAAGAAAAAAATTGAAAATTTTATTGTTGGGTAAATCAGGTTTATTAGGGTCCTGCTTTTTAAAACAATTGGCAGGTTGTGATGATTTTGAAATGTTCGCTTTTGATCATGCTGGTTTGGATATTTGTGATGAAAAGGCAGTAGATGATGTTTTTGTTCGAATTTCTCCTGATTTAGTGATCAATTGTACGGCTTATACCGCAGTAGACAAAGCTGAGGAAGATAAAAAAGCTGCTTTTGCTGTGAATGCTGAGGCTGTTGGTAGGCTTGCCAAGCTTTGTAAACGTGAAAATGCTAAGTTGATTCATTTTAGTACAGAATATGTATTTGACGGTGAAAATCCTTATGGCTATGCGGAAGATGCTGATTATTCCCCTATTAATGTTTATGGTGAAAGTAAAATGGAAGGTGAAAAATTGATACTATTGAATATGAAAGATTTTTATATTATTCGTACTTCTTGGCTTTATGGTGAAAATGGGCAGAATTTCGTAGATTTGATGGTTAAATTATTGAGGGATAAGGATGAATTGAATGTTGTAACCGATCAGGTGGGTTCACCCACTTATGCGATGGATTTGTGTAGGGCTGTTATTGATCAATTTCTTGATGAAAATACTTTAGATTTTGGTATTTACCATCTGACTAATGATGGGGTTGTTAGCCGCTATGATTGGGTGAAACATATGGCTAATCATCTTAAATTAACTACGATTTTAAATGCAGTTAATTCTGATTTTTTTCCAACTGTTGCGAATAGACCTAATTCATCTATTCTAATAAATTCAAAAACAGAAAAAATGAGACCTTGGAATGTAGCGTTAAATGCTTACATCGACTTGCATTTCTAGGGGTTCTGTTGTTTAATAATGCAGTAAACAATTATAATTATGAAAGGAATAATTTTAGCAGGTGGGACAGGAAGTAGACTTCATCCTTTAACCAAGGTTACAAATAAACATTTATTACCAGTTTATAATAAACCTATGATTTACTATCCTCTTTATGCGATGAAAGAGGCTGGTATTACTAATGTTTTGATCATTTCAGGTAAAGGCCATGCTGGAGATTTTTTAGAGCTCTTGGGATCAGGGTCTGAACTTGGGATGAAACTGTCTTATGAAATTCAAGATGAGGCTGGTGGGATTGCGCAAGCGCTTGGTCTTGCAGAAGATTTTGTGAATAATGATAAAATGATGGTTGTACTTGGTGATAATGTTTTTGTTGATAGTTTGAAATCTGCTGTAGATGAGTTTAGATCTGAGCCACGTGGTGCTTATATATTCCTGAAGTCTGTGGATAATGCCAGCTCCTACGGTGTTGCTGAAGTTCGAAATGATAAAATTATTTCTATTATTGAAAAACCTTCTGAGCCTACAACTGATTTGGCTGTAACTGGTTGTTATTTGTATGATCCTCAAGTTTTTGATGTTATTAAAGGCTTAAAACCTTCTGATCGAAATGAACTTGAAATTACTGATGTAAATAATTTCTACTTGGAGCAAGGTACTTTGAAATATAGTATTTTAAATGAATTCTGGGGTGACTGTGGTGAGTCTTTTTCAAGCCTAATGCATGCCTCTGCGTTGGTTGAAGGTTGCTATTTATCTGATGTAAATGAGAATTTGGATTTATTATCGCGTGAACATAAAAATCTATGTCAGCCAAAGTTAAAATCTGTGGGATTACATGTCTAAGTGATGCTTTAGCTATTGCCAAAATTGGAGTGGATTACCTAGGTTTTATTGTCGAATATTCTAAAAGTCCACGTAGCATGTCTTTGGCCAATTTGCGTGAAATAGTTCCTTTTGTTAAGTCTAAATTCCCGAATGTGAGATGTGTGGGGGTTTTTGTTGACGCTAAGCCTGAATTTGTAAAGAAGTCTGTTAAAGATTGTGGATTTGATATTATACAGCTTCATGGTGATGAAGATTTTGAATATTGTCGTTCTGTAAATGGAATTGCTGAAATTTGGAAGGCTGTTGTGGTTGGTGGGCCTGCTGATGTTGAGAAGGCTGAACGTTATAGATCTGTGGTTGATAAAGTGCTTTTTGATGCTGGGCGTGGTTCTGGTAAGAGAATTGATTTAGATCTATTACAAGGTGTAAAAGTTGATATAATTGCTGGTGGATTGAAGCCTGATGATTACGATGAAATTTCTAGACTTCTGAAACCTGAAATTTGTGATTTTAATAGCGGAGTTGAGTTGGAGCCGGGAGTGAAGGATTTGAGGCTTATAGAAGAGCTTGTTTCTTATCGCCTTAGCTAATTAATTAGCCTGCTTAATTTCATAGCTGCTTTTTTATGTTGCTCAGCTATCTCTATATTAATTTTGGATAATTTGTTTTTGATTTTGTGAGCATTTTTCACTTGTTGTTCGAAATTTTTGAAATCTAGGATCTGACTTGTGAGATCTAGGTCTTTTATGAGTGCTTTTACTTTTGGGGCGTAATTTATTGCTAGAAATGGTGTTTTGTATTTGATTGCAGTGATTATTGAATGCAATCTCATTCCTATTACAAGATCCTGCCCTGTCATCTCTTCTATGTCTATAAATTCCGCGCTCATATCGATCTCTCTGTGAAGACCTCTATCATCCGGTTCCTTGAAGTTCACATAGGATATTTTCCATCCTTGTTCTTTGAACCATGTGGTAATTTCTGTGATTCTACTATCCAATTTTGCGTTTGCGCGAAGCGCAAAGGCTACTGTTTTGATTTGTGTGGTGTTGTGGTTTTGTGGCGTGGTATAGCTTTGTGGGTTTTTGCGATATAGGGCGTAGTCTGGCGCCAAAGTGCATTTTTTAATGCCAAGGTTTTCTAGTCTTTTTATGGACTCAGAATCTCTCAGTGAGATGTATTTTGCTTTGCTGAATATTTTTTTTGTAATGAATTTGCGCCAGAATCCTTTGAGTTCTCCTATACTTTGTCCAAGCATAAGTACGGGTTTTTGATGTCTATAAGCCTGCCATGCTTGAATGCCCCAAATTAAATTAGCTCTAAATGTCAGACTACCAAATAAGCCTCCCCCCCCTAATATGAAAAAATCGCATTCCTTTACAGCCTTATGTGTGGCCTTGCGATTACTAAATATGCTGCGAAAACCAGCTGCAAATTGCGGAAGAGCCTTTACCTGGTGATGCGCCTCTGTTTCGCTAGGGGTAGCGCTTAAAACTGTTATTCCTACTTGTGGTGATATGTCTTTGAGCATAGCTATCATTCCACTCAATATCATTTCATCTCCCTTGTTTTTTGCGCCATAATTGCCGCAGATTACTATTTTCATATAGTTTTGATTGTAAAACTCTTCCTGTGGATTGGACATCTGCCATGTTTACCAATACTAGCCCTATGTAAACGAGTACCGTAACCCATATGTTTTTCAAATCCATAATAAGGATACTCTTCAGCATAATACTTCATTATCCCATCTCTTGTCACCTTAGCAAGAATTGACGCTGCAGCGATTGATTGAACTTTTGAATCCCCTTTTATTATTGTTTGGAAAGGAACTTTTAGAATTTGCTTGTCATTACCATCTATCAAAACAATATCAGGAGCCACATCAAGCGCTTCTATACACATTTGATTAGCTGCTCTAGTCGCATTTAGAATATTTATTTCATCAATAGTTATATGTGAAACCACTGCGATTGAATAATCCAAGCATTTTTCTATGACCATTTCAAATATCCTTTCTCTTTTTTTATGTGATAGTTTTTTACTATCATCAAGCCCGGGGATAATCGTGTTGGGTTTAAGAACAACAGCAGCGGAAACTACAGGTCCAGCTAAAGGCCCACGCCCAGCTTCGTCTATACCTGCAACAAAATGTAACCCTTGCTTTTTAAGCTGGGCTTCAATTGGAATAAAATTCCTCATTGAGATTTGTTATTCTGCTTTTTCTTCAGATTTTTCCGCTTTAGGAGCTTCCTCTTTTGCTGGCTCTTCTTTCTTTGGTTCTTCTGGAGCCGCTTCTGAAGTTTCAGCAGCTTCAACAGGAGCTTCTGCTACAACTTCCTTTTCCTCTACTTCCTCCTTTTTCTCTTCAGGTCCGTCCTCCATCTCTTGATTTTGAACAAAAGTTTCTTTCAACCTAGCTGATTTACCTGATCTATCACGCATGTAATAAAGTTTTGCTCTTCTTACCTTCGCTTTCTTTACTACTTCGATTTCAATTAAAGGAGAATAAAGTGGGAAAAGTTTTTCTACACCAACTCCGCTAACTATTTTTCGAACAGTAAAAGTCTTATCAGCGGCATGACCACTATTAAGCTTAATAATCAAACCTTCGAAAGTTTGAACACGTTCCTTATTCCCCTCTTTAATCTTTTGGTGAACTTTTACTGTGTTCCCAACCTTTAATACAGGTACTTTCTTTGTTATCGCTAATTTTTGAATATCTTGTAAATTGACCATGTTTTTTTTTACTGCCAGAGTAATATATAGAAGTGCGTTTCTTTTATCAAGCTATTTTTTTATTGATTGGTATCTGGTTCTCATTGTCTTTAAGTAGCCCATTAATAAACTGGTCGTTGCAATCTAGTCTATATCTGTAATCAGCCTCATTCATTATAGAATATCTTAAGGGTCTTTTAGTTCGTATATCATTATTTATATATGTAGTGAGTTTTTCTCTATCCATATCGCCCACTATCAACATATCTACAGTAGATTCTTCTTTATCTACAAAAACTCCGGACAAAATTAGTACTTTTATATCCCCCATCTTTTTCAATTCTTTGACCATAGATTGATTTGATGAAAGAGCTTTTGTCATTATACTTTTTAGTTCATCCAAAAAAATAAAATTTTTGTTTACGTAAAAATATTTCTTGCGATTTTTGGTTTTTGATCGCAAAAATCCAAGTTTTTTTAGATTGTCCAATTCCCTACGAATTGAATTTATCTGCTCATCAAGCTTTCGTGTCAATTCCCTAATGAAATACTCTTCTTCGAGGTTCAATAGAAAGACGGTCAAAAGCTTAATTCTCGTGTTTGAGGTAAATAGCCTTTTAAGCATTGCCCTGATTAATTTGTGCCCAGTTCAATGTACACAAAACTTATTCAGATTGCAATATTTTTTTGTTCGTAATTTGAGGTATTCCTATAGCTCATCCTCTTCTTCATCACTTACCTCCATCAGTTTTGAAAAGAAGGCGTGATAGAAAACTCCGGTCAAAATTCCCAGAACTGCTAATGCCAAGAAAACCACGGTCGGATTTTGGCGTACTGGCCAAAAGAAAATGTTCAAATTACTGCATTGTGCAGAAATGTTCTCAAAAGACAGCACCAAAATTAGTACTGTGAACGCTATTGAGAAAAACATGTAAAGTGCTTTCATAAATGAGGTTAATTTATACTAGAACTTTAGCAAATAATGCTTCTAAAGCTAAGCGATTTCTTAATTGTGCTTTTAAATCACCTTTTTCAAACTCCTCTTCAATCTTCTTTTTCTCCGCCTCAGGATACATTCCTTTGATTGTTTCCAGCTCTTTCTTTAATTCAGCATCGCTGATTTCGATTTTTTCCTCTTTAATAATATGTTGTAAAGCAAGACGGATCTTGATTCTACGTTCCGCTTCACCTTTATATTTCTTCTGAAGATCCTCGTGACTTGTTTTACTTTGTTCAAGAAATTTATCAAATTCCATTCCTTTGCTCTCAATGTTCTTTTTCATATCTTCTATTATGAAATGAACTTCTTCTTCCATTAATGAATTTGGAATTTCCACTTTGACTTTCTTTAGCAACTTTTCAATATAATCGTTCTCCTGTTTCTGCTTTGATTCTTGCTCTTTTTTGGCTTTGATGTTCTCTTCTATCATTTTCTTAAATTCCTCTACTGTCTGTTTTTTACCTGTCACTTTTTCTATCAAGGTCTCATCTAATTCAGGTATTGTAGCTTCCTCAAGTCGCATAAGCTCGATCTTGAAAGTTACTTTTTTGTTTTGGAATTCCTTTTTTCCGTAATCTTTAGGGAAAGTTATATCAAAATCTTTTTTCTCCCCTACCTTCATCCCTATGACATTATCCTCGAATCCAGGTATCAACGATCCTTCACCAAGAACAACAGGATGATTCGTGCTCTTTGTGCCCTCTACAGATTTCCCCTTCTCGAAACCTTCAAAATTCAACTCAGCCCTATCCGTTTTTTTCGCTTTTCTATCTACATCTTTATATGTAGTGCTATGTTTTTTCATATCATCAATAACTTTTTCTATATCCTTTTTATCAACTTTAGCCTTTTCCTTTTTCACTTTTATTGATTTGTAATCTT
>CAYORB010000043.1:0-1287 GCA_964406295.1 uncultured Candidatus Peribacteria bacterium
TTCGGTCTTGATCTCAGCAAAGCAACATTTGGTGTTGGCGGAGTTACAGGTCTAGACTGGGGTGATACACTTACAGATAACACTGAATTAACAGAAGAAGCCTACAGAGAAGCAGGTATTGAAACTTTATGGCGTAATTGGGAGAACCAACCAGATGAAGAAAAATGGAAACTGATTAAAGCAGTACCGAATATAGACAAAATCTTAGCAATGCTACCTGGTGAACTAGATGGAGATGAACATAGACAAGTAATCATACGTTTATTTGATCAATATATTTACAAAACTGGGAAAGAAGATATTTATGACAAAATGTCAGTTGGATTCCCTATAACAGGAGTGAAATTTGGCGCTAGCAATACATGGCTTGCAGGATTTGGGCCAGCAGGTGCAGCGCTTGCTGTATTAGCAGGATTGACTTTCCAAATAGGATCAACAACCATATTCATACCAAAACCAAGTGAAGAAGCACGTCTTTCCACATTACTTGCCAGTTCAGATTTAGATAAAAAAATCGGTGAAAGAATTATGGAAAGATATAAATCCATAGAAAGTGGTCATATGAATATAAGTGCAAAAACACCAAAAATATATTTCAGTGCAGAATCAGGAAAAAGAGCGATCAGAATTAGGGAAAGTATAATAGTTCAAGCAAGCGGGCCAAATTTAAATGTTGACGACAAAAAATGGAAAGAAGCAGGAGTGAAATTGAAACATCACAAATCTAGCGACAGATATGAACTTGTAATTAAAAATACAAACGATAAGTATTCTGGAATACATATAGATCCATTAGTAAGTTCAGAACTTGGGCTAGTGGTACACGGTGACAAGATTTTCATAGAAGGAAATCTGGAAGACATGACAGTTCAAAGAATGAGAGTTGAATTCCCCCACCCTACAATTAAAGGAAAACATACTATCAAGGATGTTCTTTTAATAGGAACTTTTGCTTCACATGCAGGTGGCAGAAATTTAGAATGGGTGCTTGAACATGAAGGTTATTATTTAGAAAAACGTCTTGGAGCAGAAAATTATAGCGTAAGACGTGGAAGAAATAACATAAATGGATTTCCTCAAGACAACATCATAATAGGAAGAACTCCAGTAGAAAAAAGACTTGATGCAAAAATTGATGAATTAGAAGAAACACAAAGATTCTACAGTGAATGGGATGAAAATGATGAAGATGGAAAAACAGGACTTCCATATAAAGAAAGAACCGCAAAAATTGCAGAACTAAAAGAACAAAAAGAAGTATTCAAAACAGCAAGATTAGAAAAACTT
>CAYORB010000043.1:1387-9110 GCA_964406295.1 uncultured Candidatus Peribacteria bacterium
TGAAATACGCTAAACAAGAAAAGTTCGCACTAACAGACAAAGATTTAAGTATAATTGAAACTCACATGATGCATGGGTGGTTTACAAATTTACTTAAAGAAACAAGAAGATTAAAAGGAGCAACAAAAAACGTCGAAATAAGTCCAATACAAAAACAAGCTCTTAAAAAAAGATTTGAAAGTCTAAAAAGCTTCACACATAAAGTTTATACAAAAGAATTTGCAAAAATTAAGAAAAAAGGACTAGGTATCGAGTCAGATCCAGAAGATTTAGCAAAAATATTTACTGGCAATGTTTATGATCCATTACTAACAACACTGGATGAAGATAATTTAACCTTTGGTAAATTATTCGAAGTAATAGATGAATCTGAATTTGCAGAAGGTATAACTTTTGTATCTGCAACAAGAACAACTAAAAAAGAAGCTGCCATTATAAGAAATTTAGATCTAGCAAAAATTGATAAGGATAAAGACGTGATGAGTAAATACGGTTTCATAGGTGTAACAAAACTATATAAAACCAATTCAGGAAGACAAGAAGAAAAAGATATAGCAAAACTCCTACTGGAAATTGCCAGTCCTACACTTGGAACAGATCAAGAAGCATTGTTTTCACCACTGGCTGATAAATTACTGGGAACAACAGCAGAAATGCAAACAGCAGATGGAGAAATTCTTAAACTGAATCTTTATAAACTATACACAATGACTACTGCTGGAGGAGGTGAAGAGCAGTACAATGCAGTAATAGAAATGAGAGAAGATCCTGACACAATAAGTAAAAACTCAGACGCAATAAAAAAATTCCGTGAGTTCCTAAAACTAGTAAGAGAAAAGGAACACAATAACGAAACATGGAAGCTTGAAACAGAAAATGGTATAGAATTCTCAATTAAAATGGGAGCAGCAATAAAAGCCGGTGCACATACAAAATGTACAAACGCATCAGCGAGTATTGATGAAAAAGGAAGTCTTGATGTCAAAGCTCCAAAAACCGCATTTGAGTCCAATCAGTCCAACCAAAGTGCATTAGGAGTAGTAAGCGAAGTAAGCAATGCTCAAGCAACAAGGGCTTACCTAGAAGTAGGTGTAGCTATGGGAGCAAGTAGAAGAGTGAAAGAGAAGCCAGGGAAACCAAAAGATCCAGAAAAAGGACCAAGTGAAAACAAAATTACTGAAAAAAGTGCAGCAGCAGGACCGAAAGAAAGCACTGTTAGAGATCAAACTGTTATTACATCCGGAGGAGGAATAAGTTACGAAAATGACATACCAAATAATTAAAAAATAAAAATAAAATATATGATAAAAATAATACAGAAACTCTCAATAAGCATTGTAATAACATTAGTCGCTTCTATATCACTATCTCAAATAGTTTTAGCTGACGTCTATATTGATGCTAATACATCTAATTTCACTCCTGATCGCCTAGGAATTCCATTCATAGATCAAAACACAACAATAAATACAGAAGAAGAACCAACTAACGGATTAAGTTATACAAGTTTCAATAATTTCATAGACAATCCAAATATACCAAGCCGACAGTCACCACAAGACGCAAGAACAATAGAAGGAGATGAAAGAGCTTTCTTATTAGTTAAAAAATGTAAAGACGAAGAGTGTAGAGGAGGATATGAAAACACAATTTCTGATCCAATTCAAGATGAGGACAAGGTTAAATTTTCACTTTATTTTCATAACAACAGTGAAGACCCACATGATGGTGATGGAGAAACAAGTGATGATGCAGAAAATGTAAAAATTGGTATTGATCTAAACAATATACCAACAGATCAAAATCATGATTTCATAATACGTCCTAAGGGATTCATATACGCTGATAATAATGAATACAGAATAAATCCAGACAACGATGATAGAATTGGAAACATAATAGTCAACGAAAATGGTGATACAATGACATATGATAGTCAACCACCTTTACGTAAAGCTACCGACGACGTACAAATATATACAGAAGAGGATTGGGGAAAACTAAATGTAATAGAAGGTAGCATAATATTAACAATTGAAAATAATACCCCAATTAGAATTCGAGAAGAAACAACTATTCAAATAGATACAGAAGATGGCACAGTAGTAAACATAGTTGCAACACCAAGAAGAGATGACAACAAACTTTGGATAGAATTCGATCATCTACCAGGCTGTTTTCAATATTCAGGTTTTGTATATTTTGAAGCAGAAGTAGAAGGTCCCGAGGAAATCCCAAACAAATGTGAATCATTTGAATATAACAGAGCAGGATATACAGCAACAGTTCGAGGTGATAACCAAACTGAACATATGATCCAAATTTCAAGTCTTCAATTCACAGAAAACATTCCAGGATACGCACAAATAAAATGGACAAGTACTGATGAAAGTGGAGAATTTTATGATTGGAATAACAGCATGCTAGAAAAAAATGATGATGGTGAAGTGATCATAGATTCAAACATAAGAGTAATCAAGTATAGAGATAGAAGCCCTGGCGATACAGAACTACATGCAGAAATTATACCCAATGCCCTAAATTACCCAGAAAACCCATGTGAATTTAACGTACCGTTAGATGCCCCTAAAGTTTGTCGTGGAATGTTTATGGATCGTAATGATCCTATTGTAGAAGGTTTTGTATCAAAAATGAGAGCCGTATCAATAGATCAAAACGGTGAAGAATATCAAGGCAATATCAGCTATAGAGTAGAACACAGCAAATATGGACAATTTTCAACAACAGCAGCAGATAATGATTTCTTAAACACAACAGAATATACAGAAGAAATTGAAGAAGCAGATATTCAAGAAGTCTCACGCCAATCACCTCGATTTCCTGCCTGGATACGTGCAATATGGGGAGAACAAACAAGTTTCAATGGAAGAGATTGGGAAGAAAGAGAATCTCCAAGAAATTTTGGTCAAACATCTGTAATTGACCTACCTGCACCTGTTATAGACGATCCTGTAATTAACTTACCAACAAGAGTAGAACCAGGAACAGAAGTCTTCCTAACAGCAAAGAAACAAAGTGATGATACATCTGTCATTCATGTAGAACAATTAGACGAAAACGGACAAGCTCTCCCTGAATGTTCATCCAGTTTCCCTATCGTATTATTTAAATGTGAAGAAATTTCAGTAGAAATAGAAAATATTAGCCTCAATCGTTCTGCGACTTTAATGCATAGTAATCAAAGTTATAGAATAGATGCAGGTTGTTCATTTGGACCTATTGATGAAAGAACAAGAACAAGTGTTAGATATGAAATAGATGAAGATTACGGTGTTTTGGTAAACAATCATCACACAAATTGGGAAATTTTAGAACAAATCACAGAAGCACAAAGAGGCACAGATCAAGCACCAGGAATAAATTTCAACAAAGAATCCTTAACAGAATTCATTGAAAACCTTGATGCAGATCCAGATGACATAATACTAGAAAATGAAATAGAAAAAGATAATCCAGATGAAATTGGTATGTTCCCGTCAGGAGTCGGTGTAATCACATTTGGAGATGTAGAAAATGGAACAGATAATGCAAATTTTTTATCCTTAACTACCATAAATAGAACTGTAGATCCTGCAGGAATAGTAGAAGAGGAAGAGGATTGTAGCAAAAACATTGAACTAAAATTCAACCAAAGAGAAGCAATGTGTGTAGGTAGCGATTTCATTACAACTACAACTCAATATCCTGGAAACGAAGAAGTTGAAGAAATAGAACATAATAAAATTTATAAAATAAATACAACAAATCGATTTGCAAGTGCTATTCCTAATGAAGATATAATTGTATATGAAATATCTGAAGGAAATGAAGAGTATGCAATATTTTTGGATATAAATGAAAATGAAATAAGAGGTATGCAACTATTAGAAAGAATAAATATATTGCAACAAACATACAATTTAAACAGACATCAACTAGAAATATTAACCGATCTAGCATATTTAGACCCATCCGAAATACTAAAAACAGAAGTAGAAACTAGTCCGGAAAAAGAAGTTGTATTAGTAACTTTTGAAAACGGACCAGAGGAATTATTAGAACTGATAACTATATCACAAAAAGGGTTTGAAGATGAATGTGAAAATAATTTAGAAATGCCAGCCGAAATTCTTTGTGAAAGCATAGATTATAGTGTTGATGAAAATGAAGGGTTAGAATCCTTGGAAAGAAATTCAATACAAAAAATTGAAGCAACAAATAATTTTAGAAATAACATAGAACCTGAAAACAACACCGTCACTTATACAATTGATTCAAACTATGGTGCATTAATCACAGATCAAAATTTAAGTGAAGCATTAATCAATGCAAGAGAAAATGGAGAAGAACTAACTGAAAATTTTATACTAAATTCGTCAATACAATCAGGTATTGCCGAATTAGAACCAACTTTAACAGTAGACTCTAATACTTCATTTTGGATAGTTATATATTCAGATGGCCCACAAGAATCACTTGAAGATGTGTTAACTATAACAACAAATAATTTCGAAGAAATGTGTTCTGCCAGTTTAAACACCCCACATATACCACAATTAATGTGTAGTAATCTTGAATTGGATATAAGAGATATTAATGCTCAAGCTATTGAAGAAGATAGTTGTGAAAGAGGACAATTCTATACACTATCTTCTAATCTAACTTTTGAAGAAGATGGAGATGTTCCTGAAGACACAGATATTGAATATACAATTGATGAAAATTACGGAACATTTATCATCAATGAAATAGCAGCAGGGAAAATAAAAGAATCATTTGCTGATAATGAATTGGAATTAAATCTTGAACAAATAACAACAAGAGTTGAGTTTATGGAGGGAGAACTATTCGCACAATCAATTACAACATCAGCAGATACAGAAGTTCATATGGTAATTTATGAAAATGCAACAATAGAAGCTGCGGAAGATATGTTGGAAATCAATACCGTAGGTTTAGATGAAAATTGTCAAAAAAATCTAAGAATCCAAAAACTTCCATTAATGTGTCAAACAATTGATGCTACTACCAGACATAACGATATAAACAATCTTGAAAGAGGACAATTATACCCAATTACTTCTGGCTTAACTTTTGCAGATGATATGGAAGCTCCTGAAGGAACAAATATTATTTATGAAATCGATGAAAACTATGGAACATTTATTACAGATTCTACAGCAGCAATGGCAATAGAAGAATCATTCTATAACGATGGAATTCTATTAACTAATGCTCAAATATTAAACGAATTTGCTGAAGCAGAAGGTTTTGAAATTGACGGTTTACTCAAATCCTCAATTTCAGCCACTACAGGCACAGAAATTCACATGGTAATTTATGAAGATGCCCCACCAGAGGAAAATGGGGAGATATTAAAATTCCACACAGAAGGTTTTCACACAAATTGTTCATCATTTTTTAGAATTCTAGAAGCTCAACTAATGTGTCATGACCTTAAAGTTTCAATGGTGGATATCAAAGATAATCCTGTAGAAAATCCTGAAAGAGGAGAAGTTTATGAACTCAATATTGATGCAAACTTTGGAGAAAACAGAGAAACTCCTGAAGAAACAAACATTTTTTATGAAATTGATGAAGATTATGGGATATTGACAACTAATGAAACCTTAATAACAAGTGTAATAAATTTACATATAGATGAAGAGATTGAGTTAAGTAGAAATCAAATAAGAAATATAAATTTCGAAGAAGTTCTCACAAACTCCATAAGTGCAACAGTAGATACTAAAGTCTATATGATAACCTATACAGATGCACCTTTAGATGCAATGGATTCTGCTATAAATATTTCTGTAGAAGATTTTGTAAGAGAAGTTGATGGTGAAGAAATATGTACAAGTAATTTCAGTTTTGATGAAATCTTAGTATGTCAGGATCTTCCAATTACAATGATAGACATTGATAACAATGTAATTCCAGGACCAGAAATTGAAAGGAATCAATTCTATACCCTATCTTCTAATCCAAATTTTGGAGAAAATAATGAAGTTCCAGCAGACACATTAATTTCCCACGAAATTAATCAAGAACACGGGACGTTTATTAACAATAGCGATGCGGCTTCAAAAATAAAAGAAGCATATCTTGAAAATGAAATTCAATTAACTGATGTTCAAATAAGAGAAAGACTTAGAACAATGGATCTTGAAGAAGATGAATTTGAAGCACTTTTCACTAATTCTTTAGACACAGAAGCAGGTGAAGAAGTTTATCTTGTAATTTACGAAAACGCACCTTTGGCCGCAATGGAATCTGCTTTAAACATCAACATAGAAAATGAAGCAGAATGTTTAGCTAACTTCAATCTAGCAGAAGAAATTTTAGTTTGTGAATCAATAGCAGTACAAATAGAAGATTTAAAAGGTGAAACACCAGAAAACGATACACCAACTAGCAACAACATATATAACATAAGTGTAGATTCAACATTTGTACCTCTTGATCAAAGAGACAACACAACTATCAACTACGAAATAGATCCAGACTACGGTGTATTTATTGAAGCTGCACCAAACATTCTTGATCAAATAAGAGAAGCTCAAGGAACAGATGAAGTACCTGGAGTAAACTTTAACCAAGCTACATTAAGAGAATTTATAACAAATCTTGGAGAGGATCCAGATAGTATAATCCTTGATTATGAAATTAGAAAAAGCAATCCATCAAAAGCTACATTTATAACATTTGGAGATACTCTAGAAGAAAATATAGACGATTTCATTCAAATCGAAACAAGAGGTAACCAAGGCCTTGAACAAAATTGTTCAGCAATAATGGGTATAAATGTGATGCCAAGAATACCTATGTGTATAGCAGATGAATTTATTACAACTACAATACAATACCTTGAAGAAGATGAAGTTGAGGAGGTAGAACAAAACGAAATTTATAGAATCAGAACAGTAAATCAATTTGCTGGAGCTCTTCCAAACGAAAATAGCATTGTATATGAAATATCTGATGAAAACGCAAACCATGGAGTATTCCTTCATATAGATGAAATTCATGAAAGAAGAGAAGCATGGTTATTAGACATAATACACAGACTACAACAGGGACAACGTTTAGACAATTCTGCCCAATTAGAAGTATTCATTGAACGCATAGATTTAGATCCAGCTGAAGTATTATCAACAAAAGTTGAAGTCAATCCAGGAGAAGACATTACACTAATCACTTTTGAAAATGGACCTGGAGAACTTATAGAACTAGTCAATATCTCACAAAAAGGTTTTGAAGAAGACGAATGTTTAAATAATATAAATCTTCAAGAAATCGTTGAAGTTCTGGAATGTACAGAATTAGATGTAACTTTGACAGATTCTAATGACCTAGAAACTGATGGAATCACAAGAGGTGAATTCTACACAATCACAGCTGATCCTATCTTTGTTGGAAATATAGATGGACCTGAAAATCCTGATATAACATATGAAGTTGATGAAGATTACGGTGTATTCATAACTAATGCAGACCATGCTGCTGAAATAAAAGATTTATTTAGACTGGGACAAATTGAACTAACTAGAGAACAAATTGAAAACAGAGAATTAACAAACTTCATGAGAGTTCCAGCAAAAACAGAAGTTTACCTAGTAATATATGCAGATGCATCTTTAGAAGAAATAAGTACAGCTTTAAGAATTAGTGCAAATGACTTTGTAAGAAGGGTTGACGGTGAAGAGATTTGTGCAAGAAG
>CAYORB010000044.1:0-1651 GCA_964406295.1 uncultured Candidatus Peribacteria bacterium
TTTCGTAATTTCTTTGTTTCATCCAAATCTGCTATTTCAAATAATTTTCTACTCTTTTGAAATATATCTTTCACTTCAAGTTGCAAAAATTACTCAAACACCTACTCACGTGTAGGCTTATTTCGTAATTTCTTTGTTTCATCCAAATCTGCTATTTCAAATAATTTTCTACTCTACGAAAGATTTTTTTAATTGATGAGGTTTTACTAATTCTTGTTGATGAGTTAATATTAGATTGTAATATAATTGCAAAGAAAATGCCTCCAAAGAGAACTCAAAGAACTCAATCAGGTAAATTTAGATCACGAAGAAGTGATACAAAAGTAAGTACTATAGAAAAACAATACAATGTTGATCTTGGTGTTCGTTCTGACATGAAGCTGGGGAACTATTTAGAGCGAAAGGGGTATTCTTCCTTGTCTAAACTGTTAAAAGATGTCTGATGATGAAGGTAGATTTTCGTTTATTGATGATTCAATTCTTAGAGAAAACTTGAATCAGGTTTTTGATGATATTGTTGATTTCACCTCAATAATGGATGGTTATAATGAAGAGTCAATTCAGATAAATTTTAGACGTGCTGTTATTTTGTATACCGCGGCAATTATTGAGGCTTTATTGCATTACATTGTCGAAAAGAAAGTTACTCCATTAGAATTTGAAGATGAGGAATGGAGATTTGACGGTGATGTTCATGTATCTCATCGTTATGAAGATTAGAATGGAAGAAAAATGCAGGTTGTTTGTGGGAAAAGGTTTAAGAAAAAGATTTCAATAACAAGAAGTACACAATTCAAAACGATACTTGAAGTCGCTAATGCCAATTTATTGGTAGGTGATACTTTATCGAAAGAAATTGATAAAATTAGAAAGTTGAGAAATAGAATTCACTTAGTTTCATTGGATTCTATTGAGAAGAAGTATACTAAGTCGACATTAAATAATGTATTTGAAGTAGCGAGAAAAGTTGTTAAGTTGGCTCAAGAAATCTAATCATATTTCTCAAAATGAATAGATTCTTCTGGTACTCCTTTTTCTTTTAATATTTCTACGATTTCTTCTATCATGTTGTTTAGTCCGCAAATGTAGAATTCTGTATTTTTAGTATCTAATTCTTTTTCTCTTAATATATTTGTTACTCTACCAACTGATCCTTTCCAATTTTCGTCTTCTGGGCGCGATAAAGTTGTGGTGAATTTAAAATCACCTTTTTTTGCTAATTCTGATAACCATTCTTGGTAAAAAACGTCTTTGATATGACGGACTCCAAAAAGTAATTCTAAGTTTCTATCTGATCCTTGATTTATAAGATCTTCTATCATGGCTGTAAATGGTGCTAATCCTGTTCCTGTTGCTATGAAGAAGCTGTTTGGTTTTTCTCCTTTGTGTGTAAAATGTCCATTTGGTCCAATGAAATTTATTGTTTCATTTACTTTTAAATTATTTAACCAATTGCTGCCGCGTCCGTTTTCTACACGTTTGATGCATAACTTAAATTCTTTGCTGTTTTTTATTGGACTGGATGCAATTGAATATGCTCTAAAACATGGGGGGAGTTTATCGTTTATTTTTATAGTTACAAATTGTCCTGATTTGAAATCAATATTGTCTTCTGTTTCGAATCTTATTTCAAATACATCATGTGTTAAAT
>CAYORB010000044.1:1751-8957 GCA_964406295.1 uncultured Candidatus Peribacteria bacterium
TAAAATGCACCTTTTAGGAACATTCCCCAACCAGTAATTGTTACAAGAAGCCATACATTCCATTCCCATGAATTGTACATTCTTATGATGATCATACCTACAGTTAGGTTTATGAACATGAGTGGTAGTAGCGTTAAATGGTCTTTTTGCCATCCGTTTATCACTTTTTGCCAAGTTTTTGCGTATAGCAAAATTGATAATCCGAATACTAGATAGACCGGGCCAGCTATAGCTGCTATAGCAATTGCATTTTCCATGTTTTTGTTATTAGGAAATAAGGATGTTGGTATTATAGTGTTTTTTTGTGTATTTGGAATGAAATTGTATTTGACTTACTTGGTTATGGTGTTTATACGAACTTATCCTTGGGGATGGAATCACTCTGAAGCATGGGGTTTTTTAATGCTTGTTTGTTTTTTGATGAGAGAATAGATATAGTTTTTCCGCAACTATTGGTTTGTAACGAATTTGTATGAATAGAAATTGTAAGCAATGTGATTCTAGGTTTGAAGTTAGCGATAAAGATCTTGAATTTTTGAAAAAAGTTTCTCCAGTTATAAATGATGAAAAGTTTCATATTCCTGCTCCTACTTTGTGTCCTGATTGTCGTCAGCAGAGAAGAATTTCTTTTAGAAATGAAAGGGCTCTTTATAACCGTAAATGTTCAAAGACTTCTGTGAATATAATTTCAATGTATAAAAAGGATAGTGTTTTTCCTGTTTATAGTAATGATATTTGGTGGGGAGATACTTGGGATGGAAAAGATTATGGGATGGATTTTGATTTTTCTAGGTTGTTTTTTGAGCAGATAAAAGAATTGCACGATAAAGTTCCGCATTTTTCTTTGGCTGTAGCAAGTACTACTTGTGAAAATTCTGACTATGTTAATCATGCTGGGTATTTAAAAGATTGTTATCTGGTTTATAATACGGATTATGCTGAAAGATGTATGTACAGCAAGGCGGTTAATCGATGTTTTGATTGTTTGGATTGTTTTAAGATTTATGATTGTGAAGCTTGTTATGAATGCATGAATTCTTATAATTGTAAGTTTTGTACTTATCTTTGGGATTCCTATAACTCTAGTGAATGTCATTTCTCGTATAATTTAATTGGTTGCCAAAATTGTTTTTTGTGTACTAATCTTAGAAATCAGGAGTATTATTTTATGAATGAGAAATACACTGCTGAAGATTGGAAGCGAAAAGTTGATGAATTTAAGTCGAAAAATTCTGATAATGATATTTTTCAGATGTTTCTGAAAGTAAGCAATCGTTTTTCAGTTAAGCAGATCCATGAAAATAATACTGAAAACTGTACTGGTGATTATTTGGTGAATTGTAAGAATTGTTTTGATTGTTATGATTGTGAATATATGGAAAATTCTCGCTATTGTTATGATGTGAAAAAGGGGGATGGAGTGAGTTATAAAAATATGGATGTGTCATCTTTTGGGGTTGGGTTACTTGAGTGCTATGAGGGAGGTACTATAGGTTATAATGACAATCATTGTTTATTTTGTGAGAATGTGTGGGGGAGTTCTGACCTTTATTATTCAATGTTTTGTATGAATAACTGTAGAAATTGTTTTGCTTGTGTTGGATTGAAAAAAGCAGAGTATTGTATTTTGAACAAGCAGTATTCTAAAGATGAATATTTTGATCTTATGGCTAAGATTATTGAACATATGATGGAGACTGGTGAATGGGGGGAATTTTTTCCGACTGAAATTTCTCCTTTTGCGTATAATGAAACTATGGCTCAGGAGTATTTTTTTATGACACAGGAAGAAGTTCTGAAAAAAGGATGGAGATGGTATGAGTCTACTGATAATACTAAAAAAATTGATGATTCGGTTTTTAATGATGTTTTGGTTTGTGAGGAAACTGGAAAGAGTTTTAAACTTCAAAAGATGGAGTTGGATTTTTATGAAAAGATGAACTTGCCTGTTCCTAAATACTGTCCGGATGCAAGGCATTTAAGGCGTTTGCAATATCGAAATCCTCGACAATTGTGGGATAGAGAATGCATAAGATGTAAGAATCAAATTTCTAGCACTTATTCTCCTGATAGGTCTGAAAATGTGTATTGTGAAAAGTGTTATCTTGAAATACTAATATAATTAATTCTTAACTTTTTCTAAATATGTCATACGTTGCTAATTGTGAGGTTTCTAATGAAAAATTTCAGGTGTCTGATTTGGAAGTTGAGTTGAGACGGAAGTTGGGGGTGGAGGATTTACCTAGCATGAAGCCTGAATATCGCTTTCGAGCAATGGGGGCATTTTGGCAACATTGGAATTTGCATAAGAGAAAATGTGATAAAACAGGCAAGTATATTATTTCGGTTTTTCGATCAGATTGTGAATGTCCGGTTTGGCATAAAGATGAATGGATTGCTAATGCTGATCCAATGGGTATGGATGTGGATTTGTCTAAGAAAATTTTTCCTCAGATGTGGGAGTTGTTTAAGCAGTCTCCGATTCCACATGTGACTGGTTCTGGTAATGAGAACTGTGACTATGCTGATGATGTTTGGTTTTCAAAAAATTGCTATCTGACTCATTCTTTGTTTGGATGTGATGATGTGATTTATAGCTACAGGACTTTGCATTCAAGTAATTGTTACTATTCTGCTTTTATTAATAAATGTGAGTTGTGTATAGATGTAGTGAATTCTGATTCTTGTTTTAATATGATTTATGCTCTGAATTCTAGTAACTGTCAGGACTCAGCTTTTTTATATGATTGTCGAAATTGTAGTGATTGTATGTTTTCTTGCAATCTGCGCAATAAAAAATATTGTTTTATGAACCAGCAGTTGAGTAAGGAGGAATATTTTGTGAAAAAAGCGGAATGGGATTTAGGTTCTAGAAAAGTTTATGAAAAAGCAAAGCAGGAATTTTTACGTATGATTACTCAGGAGGCTTGGCATAGGTCTTTGCATAATGATCAATGTCAGGAAACTACTGGGAACTATAATGATAATTGTAAAAATGCAATTAATAGTTTCTTTGCGCAGGAGAATGAGGATTGTGTGAATTGTTATCGTAATTATGTTGCAAAGTCTTGTGTTGATTCTTCTGGGCATACTGGTGAGCTTTGTATTGGGGCTGTGTTGGCTCAGGATAAGTGTTATGATATTCGATTTTGTTCTCAAGTTGTAAATAGTAAGTATTTGCAGTATTCGGCTTTTTGTTTGAACTGTCAGAATTGTTTTGGTTGTTGTGGTTTGGTTAATAAGCAGTTTTATATTTTTAATAAACCTTATTCTGAGGATGAATATTATTCTTTGCGTGATCAGATTGTTGCAAAGATGAAACAATCTGGTGAGTATGGTCATTTTTTCCCATCTTATATGGCGCCAAATCCTTATGATGAGAGTTGGTCGGGGTTCCATTTTCCTTTGACTCATGATGAGCAAGCAGTTCTTGGTTTTAAGGTAATGTCAGCAGTTGAGCGTAGAAAAGAGACGGATCTTGATACTTCCTCTGTCCCGGATTCTAATAAAGATTTTTCGAAAAAGGACTTTGAAAATGTGTATTGGGATGAAGTTTATGAGAAGCCTTTTAAAATTAGGGAAGCTGATGTGAACTTTGTTCGTAAAATGGGAGTGCCATTGCCAGATACTTATTATATGCGACGAATTCAGGATAATTTTAGAATGCTACCTTTTGATGGAAAGATGCGAAAAGTGCATTGTGCTAAGTGTCAAAAAGAAATTGATACGAATTGGCCGCAAATGTTTGATGTACGAATATTGTGTGAGGAGGATTATTTGAAATTGCTGTAAAAAAGAGTCATGAGAGGCATATTTCACCTCAACTTCAAATATTTTTTTCGAACACCTACTTACATGTAGGCTTGGCTCAAAAATTCTTTGTTTCGGCAAAATCTACTCTCTCATGATTCTTTTTGGAGGTGCCTTCCGGGTAGTGTCTGGCTGCGCCAGCCACGGCATTCATCGCTTGTTCGCAAATAAAAAGCAAGCTTTTTGATTGTCTCACTCGCTCGAATACACGAACCTCCGGTTCTCATCCTAGCGACTGACGTCGTGTTAAAAACCTGCCGAACCTGTGGTCCGTCAGCTTTTTAATGGAGGCGCCACCCGGATTCGAACCGGGGATAAAGGATTTGCAATCCTCTGCCTTAGCCACTTGGCCATGGCGCCTGATTTACATAAGCGAGAAAGAGTCTAACATTTCATCTATTTGTTTGACAATACTTTCGCTTTCATCTGAAAGAAAAGATCCGGTTATTGTGTATCCTATGCCATTGTGACTTATGAAAATTTGTTTAAACTGTACGATTGGCTCTATTGGGCTTTGTTTTCCACTGAATTCTATTATGTATGTAGGGATGCTTTCATCTTTGTATTCTAATTCGTAGTCTTGAAAATTAATTTGTTTATATGAAGTTAGTTTGTTTTTTGCTGAGGATATGCTGCTTTTTGCAAAATCTTTTGAATTTATTTCTACTGGTAGTTGTGATTCGCTTATGTTTACATTTGATGTGAATATTTCACTTTTAATATTGCTTCTAAATCCAACTACGGTTTCAATTGGTACATTTGATGTGAAATCTTGACGTTCAATGATTTCCCAATCTTCTGGCATGTTTATTTTGAAATTGCTGGTTTCGTAGGATATTTTTCCTGGTTCTATTTCTTCATCTTCTACCGTTTCTGTGTCGCCAAAACACCCTGTTAGCATTAGTGATATTATGATTAATCCTGATAAGAAAGTCTTTTTTTGCATGTTTTTGTATTAATGATTGACACTATTATAGCATTAATCATAGACTAGCGCTCGTTATGAGAATAGGAATTTTATCATTTAGGTCACCAAAGAAGAGGGCTTCTTCAGAGGAAATTCGTATGCAAAAGGAAGCTCGTGCTGCTGGGCACACTTCTCGTATCTTTAGAGCTGCAAAGTTTAAGATGGTTTATGACGGTAGTTCGCCGTGGCTTTTTTATGATGGCAAGCCTTTTCCTCATTATGATGTGGTTATTGCTAGGCCTTCTATTTTAAAAAATGTTGATCTTAACGCTTCAGTGATTGAGCAGATGCAGATGATGGGGACTTTGGTTTTTAATAGATATGAACCTATTGTAAATGCTAAAAATAAGCTGAAAACAACTCAAATTCTTGATCATTATGGGATACCTGTTCCTCAAACAGTGGTTGTTAGGCGATCAGATGATCTGAAAGGTGCTGTGAAATTGCTTGGTGGATTTCCTGTGATTTTGAAACATCCTGTGGGGTCTTATGGTAATGGTGTGATGATTGTGGAAAGTATGAGGGCGTTGAAATCTATGATTTTATGGGATCAACCTTTGTATCTTTTGCAAAGATTTGTGAAATTTTCTAAAGGAAAGGATATCCGTATATTTGTGGTGAATGGAAAAGTTATAGGTTCTATGATGCGTTCTGCGAAAAAAGGTGAATTTAGATCTAATATTGAATTAGGTGGAGTTGGTAAGCCTGTGAAGATTACTAATGAAGAAGTTTCTATTGCTTTGCGCTCTGTTCAAGCTCTTGATTTGCACTATGGTGGTGTGGATGTGATTAGAGGGAAGGAGGGGCCAGTTGTTTTGGAGGTAAATTCTAATCCTGGTTTTAAATCATTAGAAAAGGCCACGGGTCTTAACGTGGCCAAGTCTATTGTCGATTATGCTATTGAGCTAGCTGATAGACATGCTTAAGATCTGCTTTTTATGATCTTATCTATTAATCCATATTTTTTGGATTCTTCAGCGGACATATAAAAGTCACGATCTGTGTCTTTTTGTACTTTTGCTAGAGGTTGTCCAGTGTCTTTTGCTAGCATTTTATTTAGTCTAGCTTTTGTTTTTAAGATATGTTCGGCCTGAATTGCTATATCTGAGGCCTGACCTTCAGCACCTCCAAGTGGTTGATGTATCATTATTTCAGCATTCGGTAATGCAAATCTTTTCCCTTTTGCTCCTCCTGCCATTAACACAGCGCCCATTGAAGCCGCCATACCTATACATACTGTAGACACATCTGGTTTGATATATTGCATTGTATCGTAAATTGCTAGGCCTGCGGTTACGTGACCTCCAGGACTTTGAATGTACATTGTAATGTCTTTTTTAGAATTTTCGTTTTCTAAAAATAACAATTGTGCGATTATTAGGTTCCCTACGTGAGCATCTATAGCTGTTCCTAGAAATAGTACTCTGTCCTTTAATAGACGTGAATAAATATCGAAAGCTCTTTCTCCAGCATGGCTTTTTTCTATTACCGTTGGAATTAATACAGAATTTGTGATTGGAGTTGCAGTCATTTTGTTTTAGTTTAATTGATTATATCCTTTGAATTATAGCAGAAAAGTGTTATTGAATCAGCTCCTTGTGGTTGACTCTCTTTGTATATAGTTTTCTAATCTCTTTAAAGTCCTTTTATTAGAGCCATTCTTTTCTTTAATAAAAGATGTTGACTTTCACTTTTAATTTGAATAGACTGCTATGGCGTTTGACGGGTTTTTGTTCGTCGGCGTGGAAAAATCGACCTTTAACATTTAGGATGTAATATAGAATAGAGCTGAGTTTTAATCAAAAACTTTGGACTCACATTCGTGTGGATCCAGATTATGTTTTGTTCGTTTCATAAAAACGTTCACTGTTTTGTAGGTTTTCTCAAAACCTTACTTTTTTGAAGAGTTTGATCCTGGCTCAGGATTAACGCTGGCGGTATGTCTAATACATGCAAGTCGAACGAGGCTTCGGCCTAGTGGCGAACGGGTGCGTAACACGTTGGAACCTGCCCTGAACTCAGGGATAACATCTAGAAATAGGTGCTAATACCGGATAGTCCCGAAAGGGTAAAGATTTTTCGGTTCAGGAGGGTCCTGCGGCCTATCAGCTTGTTGGTGAGGTAATAGCTCACCAAGGCTATGACGGGTAGCTGGTCTGAGAGGATGATCAGCCACAATGGGACTGAGACACGGCCCATACTCCTACGGGAGGCAGCAGTAAAGAATCTTTCGCAATGGGGGAAACCCTGACGAAGCAATACCGCGTGGACGATGAAGGTCGAAAGATCGTAAAGTCCTTTTCTGAGGGAAGAATTCTGACGGTACCTCAGGAATAAGCACCGGCTAACTCCGTGCCAGCAGCCGCGGTAATACGGAGGGTGCAAGCGTTATCCGGAATCATTGGGCGTAAAGCGTCCGCAGGCGGTTT
>CAYORB010000045.1:0-1644 GCA_964406295.1 uncultured Candidatus Peribacteria bacterium
GAGGGGAAATATGGAGTTTTCTCCACTATGCTACGAGAACATTCTATTAAATAATACAAAAAAAGGTACAATTTAAGTGCAATTATACCTGTCTTGACAGTACAAGTACAAAAAAGGTACAATTTAAGTACAGTTATACCTATTGAAATATGAAATTCAAACTAGAAAAACCAAAACTAGAGGTAATAAAGCCCGAACAAATCGCAAAACTATTTAAATCCAAAAACAAAAAGGAGATATTAAATTTTATTAAAAAATATATAGAAAGTGATTATGTATATTGGGACAAAATGAGACACAAGGAACCTTCTCCAAAAGGAATATCCAAAGAAGAACTATGGATATTAATTAAAATTTTCCGTGAATCACAAAGCGTGAAGTCAGTTGTAGTAGATAAGAAAAAAATACCATTCACATGGATAAAATTAGATTATTTTGAGGAATTTTTTCATGAACTTGATATGAGTACTGGTGGAGAACTCTTTGTTGAAAAAAGTGGCATTAAGAAAGCAAATAAACAGAAATTAATAACACGAGGAATAATGGAAGAAGCTATAGCATCTTCTCAACTTGAGGGAGCTGCAACAAGCAGAAAAGCCGCAAAAAAAATGCTTAGAGAAGGAAGAAAGCCTCAAAACGAATCGGAACAAATGATCGTAAATAATTACAATTCAATGAAGGCAATTGAAGAAGACTACAAAAATAAAGAAATGGATATAAATCTTATTTTGGAGCTACATAGCTTAATCACAAAAGACACTAAAGATTCAGACGGTAAGATTCCAAGACTTAGAAAAAAAGGTGATCCAATATATGTTACAGATAAAGTAACAGGAGTAATATATCACGAAGGACCAACTATTAAATTTGTAAAAGAAGAACTAGAAAAATTTATCAAATTTGCAAATAATGAATTAGGGAACGAAACATTCGTCCACCCCGTTATCAAAGCTATTATCTTACACTTCTGGATGGGTTATCTGCATCCTTTCACAGACGGAAACGGAAGACTTGCAAGACTTATATTCTACTGGTACCTCATAAAGGAAGACTATTGGGCATTTGTATATTTACCAATATCAAAAGCAATAAAAAAATCACCAAAGCAATATTCAATGGCATACACATATAGTGAGCAAGATGAAAACGACATGACCTACTTTATTGATTACAACATCAAAAAAATCAAGCTCGCCATAATAGAATTCAAGGACTACTTAACAAAACAATCTCAAGAAAATAAGAAAATGAAGAAGAAAAGTGAAACTGCACACGGATTAAACCCCAGGCAAGTACAATTATTGCAATTTTTACATGGTGATCCAGATGAAAAAACAAACCTTACAATGCACATCAACATTAACCAAATTGCAAAAATGACAGCAAGCAAGGATTTAAAAGATTTAGTACAAAAGAATTTTCTAAAAAGAGAAAAACAAGGCAGAACTGTATATTACTATGGAACCGACAAGATAAATAAACTATTTTAGGTGTTTTGGGCTCGGACATTCACCCCTTAATAACCTATGTCCTTTGCCCGCTCAATCTTTATACTTAAATAAATTAACAAAAACTAGTGACGTAGACATCGTCAGACAAACTACCGACCTACCAATCTTAATTGGCAGCGGTGCTAGCCCGGAA
>CAYORB010000045.1:1744-8555 GCA_964406295.1 uncultured Candidatus Peribacteria bacterium
AATAACAAATAAACTATGAAAAAAATAATCTCACTCGCTATAATTTCTCTATTTTTAATGAGCATTAATATAGCAAGTGCCCATCAGCCTAAACTAATAAACAATGATGCAATATTTGTTAAAAATCCTGAAGTTTCACAAGCATTCTATGCCGAACTGAAAGGCAACTCCCATTTATATACAATTGAGTCTGAAACTTCATTCAAACTCTACGTTGGCTTGCTTGTGCCTGACATACATGGAGTTGAAAAGGATTTTTCAGCACTTATCAGTAAAGAAGAAAATGATGATTTTGAAGTATTACTTGATGGTAACACTCATGAA
The DNA here is from genome assembly GCA_964406295.1 of uncultured Candidatus Peribacteria bacterium. Taxonomy (GTDB): domain Bacteria; phylum Patescibacteriota; class Gracilibacteria; order UBA1369; family LOWO2-01-FULL-3; genus CAYORB01. Next base: position 2,069 of record CAYORB010000045.1, read on the forward strand.
TGGACTCCTTATTATGAGGAACATGCTGGAGATGACTACTTTACCGGTCCAGCTTTACAAGCAGAAGACAGCGATCCAGCTTTGCACCCCAAAGGCTTAGAGGTCGAAGCGGGAAAATATACCATCAAAGTTTTTAGTCCAGACAATTTAGGTAAATATGTACTAGTCGTAGGTGACCAAGAATCCTTCCCTTTGAAAGAAATAGTAAAAACAATAATAGAAATACCGAAAATAAAAAGCTACTTTAATAAATCTCCATTTTCCGCCTTTTCTACACCAACAACTATTGGATTTTTATTAATAACAATATTATCTTTTACAGCTATTATTGGAATAGCACTATGGTTGATTAGAAGATTTTACAAAAATTGACTTAATGACTTAATAACTCCTATACATAACAACGACAATCAGAAATAATTAGGTTCAGAAAGTATATCCTTCCACATCTGGTTATCTAAGAGATCTGGCACTTGGAAACATTTAATTTTAACAAAAAATATTATGAAAAATTGTATATCATGCGGAATGCCGCTAAGAAACAAAGAGGAGATTGGTGCAGAAATCGAAAAAGGATCTTTATGCATTCACTGTGTAGATGAAAGTGCTAATATAAAAAGTTGCCAAGAAATCTTTGATGGAGGTGTTGAGTTTTTTATGAGTGCTATTCCAGATACAGAAAAAGAATTAGCAGAAAAAATTACTCGTAAAAACATGAACATGCTGCCATACTGGAAAGACAGTAATGAAGAATGTTTAAAAGGAGAAGAAGCTACTGATGAAGAGTTTCAAAACACACTTTCTAAGCTTAAAATACAATGAAAAAAACAACAATCAACACTTGGATAAAATGGATATTTATCTTTGCGATCTCATTAGCTTGGATACTGGCATTCATGGAAGCGTTTCAAGATGGAAATTTTATTTGGGGAAAAGCTGTTCATGAAACAGGAGAATTAGCATGGAATTTGTTAATTTTTATGATCTTCTTTTCTCTTTTTCAAAAAATCTCATCATTTCATTTCCCTAAATTCACTTTCCATTTAAAATTTTTAATATTGAAAAAATGGGCTGGTATTTTCGCTTTTTTAGTGGCTGGATCTCACGGAATAGCAGAGATTGCAAAACGAGGATTTAGTATAGAAAATATTCTCAATACAAGTTTCAGCACTCATAATGCAACTACTTTAGGAAGTATTTCTTTTTTAATTATGCTTCCCTTATTTTTAACTTCAAGCAATTATGCAATTCGTAAAATGGGAGGAAAAGCTTGGAAAAATCTACAAAAATTTGCACATTTAGCCTTTATTTTTGCAGCCCTGCATATAGCACTGCTTGATTTTTTTGAAAAAGGAAGTATCGAAGAGGATCCGCTTATAATTTTAGCTATATATATTATTGGTTATGGCTATTTATTTATTATGAAAAAAAATAAAAATACCTAGTCAAATCTATAATCCCACACATGAATCAATACGAAGAAAAATTAAAGAAATTTTTACAGGATAACAATATTAAAGCTGAACATATTCACTTTGAGGAAACAGTCCATACTGTCGAAGATGCATGTAAAGCAACAAACGCTCAACCTGATGATTTCATTAAAACAATTTGCATGATAGACCAAGAAGGTAATACCATCGGCGCACTCGTCCCTGGTTCATACAGAGCTAGCACATCAAGAGTTGGCAAAGCATTAAACATTGAAAAACCAAATGTTGCAACTCCAGAAGAAGCATTGGAAAGAACTGGCTACCTTGTGGGAGGAACTCCACCTTTTGGATATAAAGCAACATTCCTAATTGATCCATTGATAATGGAAAAAGAATTTATTTATGCAGGCGGAGGTGCACCAAGTGCTCTCACAAAAATCTCCACAGATGAACTTTTAAAAGTTTGTAAGGGAGAAATTATTAGAGTAAGAAAATAATAAGCATATTTATAATTTTTTTGACAAATAAAAATATAACTGTTACAAATAATTCGTGAATACATATCAAATCTCAATTAGTACGACTACAACCATTATCATTAGATAATGGAGTCTTGCTGAATATTTGAATAATTCACCAACCGACTCCCAAAAGAGAGCCGGTTTTTTTTAGTTTTTAACCCTAAACTATGAAAATATTGAAATTCGGAGGTAGTTCAGTAGAATCGCCAGACAGGATCAATCAAGTTAAAGACATAATATTAAACGCAAAAAAAGAAAACAATAAAATCGCTGTTGTTGTATCAGCCTTTGGAGGAGTGACAGATCAGTTAATTGAATTGGGACAAAATGCAAAAATGGCTAAGATTGAATATAAAAAATTATTAGAGAAATTAGAAAAAAGACATTTAGAAACAGTGGAGAAATTAGTAAATTCAAAATCAAAATCTCAAATAAGGAATAATATTAAAAATGAATTCAAAGAATTAAACGAACTACTACAAGGCGTTTTCTTACTCAAAGAATTATCTCCACGCAGCTTAGATAATATCGCTAGTTTTGGAGAAAGATTATCCGCATATATAATCAGTGAAGTCTTAAATCAATATTGTCCAAGTGAATTTCTAGACGCTCGCAAACTTTTAAAAACAGATGACAATTTCATAAACGCTAAAGTCAATTTCAAAGAAACAAATAAAAACATCAAAGAATATTTCGACAAACATAAAAAATTACAAATAATAACAGGGTTCATAGGAAGCAACGATCAAGAAGAAACTACAACAATAGGTAGAGGTGGCAGTGATTACACTGCATCGATATTCGGAGCAGCTCTAAATGTAGAAGAAATTCAAATATGGACAGATGTTAATGGAATCATGACAGCTGATCCAAGAAAAGCAAAAAAAGCATTTTCACTAGAAGGTGTTAGTTACAAAGAAGCCATGGAAATGTCACACTTTGGTGCAAAAGTAATATTCCCACCAACAATGCAACCAGCTCTAAAAAAGGAAATACCAATAAGAGTTAAAAACACAATGCAGCCGGATTTCGAAGGATCTTTAATCAGCAAAAATCCAAGTCCTGTCAGTTCAGCCATAAAAGGGATTTCATCAATCAGCGACATTGCATTGGTACAACTTCAAGGAAGTGGATTGGTCGGCGTACCTGGTATTGCTCAAAGACTTTTCACTGCACTTGCAACAAAAAACATAAATATAATTTTGATTAGCCAAGCATCTTCTGAACATTCAATCTGTTTTGCCATAAAACCTGAACAATATGAAAAAGCAAAAAAAGCAATAGAACAAGAATTCAAAAGAGAAATGTATGAAAAAATGGTAGATAAAGTTCAAATTGAAAAAGACTTATCCATCATTGCGATTGTTGGAGAAAATATGAAAAAAGTACCAGGAACTTCAGGGAAAATATTCCAATCCTTAGGAAATAACGGTATTAACATAAAAGCAATAGCTCAAGGATCATCAGAACTAAATATTTCAATAGTTATTTCAAATAAAGAAGAAAAGAAAGCTATCAATGTCATACATGACGCACTTTTTCTATCAAAAACAAAAACACTGAATCTGTTTATGATAGGACCTGGATTGGTAGGAAGAACATTGTTAAATCAAATTCAAAAACAAGCAAAAACATTACTCAATAATCAATCTTTAGAATTAAATTTAATTGCACTTGCTGATAGTAAAAAAATGCTTTTCGAAGAAGATGGAATAAAGCTTAGTAATTGGAAAAAAGCATTCTCCAAAACAAAAGACAAGTCAAATATAGAAAATTTTATCAAAAAAATGATAGATCTAAATCTAGCAAACAGCATCTTTGTAGACTGTAGCTCTAGCGACAAAGTTGCATCACAATATAAACACATCCTAAACTCAAATATCTCTATAGTAACCCCAAACAAAAAAGCACAATCCAGTGACATAAAAAACTATTTAAACCTTGCCCAAGCATCAGCAAAATCAAATGCTAAATTCTTATACGAAACAAATGTTGGAGCAGGTCTTCCAATAATAAAAACTTTGCACGACCTGCAATTAAGCGGAGATAAAATAAACAAAATCGAAGCTGTGCTTTCAGGTACACTCAGCTATATTTTCAATAATTATGATGGGAAAAAATCCTTTAGCGAAGTGGTAAAAACTGCACAAGAAAAAGGTTATACAGAACCAGATCCTCGCGACGACCTCAACGGCCTAGATGTCGCTAGGAAGATACTCATCCTAGCTCGTGAATGCGGCCATCTACTGGAGCTCGAGGATATAAAAGTACAAAATTTAGTACCAGAAGATTGCCGTTCCACAAAATCAGTTGAAGAATTTTTTGAAAAACTTCAGACTCACGACAAAAACTTCAAAAATCTCCTAGAACCAGGAAAGAAACTACGCTATATAGCAAAACTAGAAGACAATAAACTTTCAGTATCATTACAAGCTGTAGACGAATCACACCCATTCTACAATCTTTCAGGCAGCGACAATATAGTCACTTATACAACAAATTTCTACGAAAACTGTCCACTCACAATCAAAGGTCCGGGGGCAGGAGCAGAAGTAACAGCAGCAGGTGTTTTGACAGACATTATTCGCATCGCAAATATTTCATTCAATACTCAAATAACAAAATATTCCTTCCTGGAAAAACTCAAAAATAACAATCTACACATCAGCCTAATCGGTATGTCGAATATAGGAAAAAGTTATTGGTCAGACAGATTAAACAAACTTGGATTCAAACACATTTGCTGTGACGACATGATAGAAGACAAGCTAAAACCTGAACTGGAAAAACATGGATACAAAGGAAAAGAAGATATGGCAAAATGGCTAGGACAACCTTATGCACCACAATTTGAGAAGAATGAAAAAAAATATCTATCACTAGAAAACGAAACAATGCAGGAGGTCTTTAACAAAATAAAGAATAAGAAACAAAACATAGTCATAGATACAACAGGAAGCTTAATCCACTGTGATAATAAAAGTATAAAACCTGTAAAAAAAAATTCATTGGTTGTATATATAAAAGCATCAGAGGAAATGAAAAACGATATGCTTCAAAAATACCTTGATTGCCCAAAACCCGTAGTTTGGGATAATAATTACAAACAAAAAGACAATCAATCTCAAGAAAATGCTTTAAAAGAATCTTATAAAAAACTACTGGAAGCCAGAGAAAAACTTTACGAAAATCTTGCAGATATAAGCATCCCTTTCCACAAAGTGGCAAAACTAAATAAAAACAATCATTTCCTAAAATTAATCCAAAAAGAATTATGATTCTATATAGTACAAATAAAGAAGCAAAAAACGCAAATTTAAAAAAAGCAGTTTTACAAGGATTAGCTGAAGACGGAGGTCTATATATGCCTACAGAAATCCCTAAACTCACTAGTGCATTTTTCAAAAACATAGAAAATCTTTCTTTCCAAGAAATCGCTTTTGAAGTTAGCAAAACTTTAATACAAGAAGAAGTTCCTGATCAAGATTTGAAAATAATAATAGAAGATGCAGTAAATTTTGACGCGCCTCTGGTTGAGATTTCAGAAAACCTATATAGTTTAGAACTTTTTCATGGCCCAACCTTAGCATTCAAAGATTTTGGTGCCCGTTTTATGTCCAGATTAATGGGATATTTTTTAAAAGATTCTCATCAGAAAACAACAATTTTAGTTGCCACATCCGGAGACACTGGATCAGCTGTTGCACAAGGATTTTTAAATATTCCAAACATAGAAGTTGTACTACTTTACCCAAGTGGCAAAGTCAGTCATTTACAAGAACAACAACTCACAACAATGGGAGCAAATATAAAAGCTTTGGAAGTAGATGGAAGCTTTGATAATTGCCAAGCAATGGTAAAAAAAGCCTTTGTATCCCCTTCTTTATCACATTTAAATCTAAGCTCAGCCAACTCAATAAACATCGCCAGAGTAATTCCACAATCATTTTATTATTTCAATGCCTATGCACAATTATTAAAAAAAGGCATATCTAAAAAACCAATATTCTCAATACCAAGCGGAAATTTTGGTAATCTAACAGCTGGACTAATCGCAAACAAAATGGGACTGCCCGTAAACAAATTCATAGCAGCAACTAATGCAAACGACACTTTCACACGCTATATGGAAACAGGTGTTTTCTCACCAAAACCATCAGTAAAAACTATTGCAAACGCAATGGACGTTGGAAATCCAAGTAATTTCGCAAGATTATTAGAATTATTCAAAGACGAAAAAGAAATGAAAAAAATAATCTGGAGTGAAAGATTTACAGATCAAGAAACCCAAGACTGCATGGAAAAAGTAGTAAAAGAAACCGGCTACACACTAGACCCGCATGGAGCAGTGGCATATCTTGGTTTAGAAAAATACAGAAAAAAACATCCTGAAAACAAAGACAATCCAGAAGTGTTCCTAGAAACTGCACATCCTGCAAAATTTCTCGATGTACTCCCAAAAAGTATAAATCAAGAAATCCCAGAAAGATTAGCCAAATACGCTAAACGCGAGAAACAAAGTATAAAAATACA
>CAYORB010000046.1:0-7932 GCA_964406295.1 uncultured Candidatus Peribacteria bacterium
GGTTTAAAATTTCTTGTTCTGTTGTTTTTGTTAGCATATTTCCGTTTTGGTCATAACTTAAGTTTGTTTCTCCTACCTGAGTCACTGCATGTGGATGATTATTCTGATATGCATATCTTACCTGAATTATACATTATTTTATTTACTATCCCGTAAATTAAGTGTTGTAAAAAAATTGTCGACACTTAAATCGACAACAAAAACACTGGAACAACTGCCATAACACAGTTTTCTTCATATCCACTTACTCAATTTTTTGACTAAGTGGAATTAGCCATAAGAATTAAAAACACAGAAGATAAATCATTAAAAACCTTTATTTAAATATTAATCAATAATATGACGAGAAAAACTAAATATCTGACCACCATTATATATATACTAATATTGAGCTTTTTTCTGATCAACATTAGTGTTTTTGCTACAACTTCAGACTTTTCTAAAATTGAAGACAGCTTAATAGTAACGCAAAATAATTTATCAAATTCATCAAGTTCTGCTGATATAGATAATGATGGTGATATAGATTTATTCCTGGCTAACTCTGGAAAAAATCAACTCTATCTAAATGATGGCCTTGGTAATTTTGAAGTCATAACTGAAAGTGAAGTTTCCTCCACCAACAGTATATCTCAACATGGAGCTTTTGGTGACTATGATAACGATGGATGGATAGATCTTTTTGTTCCAAATTTTGGTGGCAGCAATTATCTATATCATAACAACCAAGGTTCATTTAGCTTAATAAACTTTGGTGCAATTGTAGAAGAAGATAGTTTCTCTCGTCATGCCAATTGGATTGATTATGATAATGACGGTTTTTTAGATCTATTTATTGCTAACATGTACGGCGCAAACTTTTTATATCACAATAATGGTAATGGTGATTTTACTAAGATAGAAGACAAAAACATTGTGTACAATAATCAAAACTCTTTTAGCAGTGCAGAAGAGAATGGTGATTTATTTGTAGTAAACCAAGGTGAAGAAAATATATTTTATAGAAACAATGGAGAAGGTGATTTTACTGAATCTATAATTCCAAGTGGTATAAATTCCACTAGTGTTCATTTTGCAGATCTTAATAATGACAATAATCCAGATATTTTTGTAACAAATGATGGAGAAGAAAATTATTTACTTATTTCTAATGAAAATGGTGATTTCATAAAATCTAACACCAGTATATTTGTAAATGATATTGAACCTTCACGTGACGCAGAATTGATAGATATGGATCAAGATGGTGATTTGGACATATTTGTAGTGAATTATAAACAAAATCATTCTTTATACATCAATGATGGTCAGGGTAATTTCACAAAAGAATTAGATATTCCTATTATAGAAAACACTTACTCAATCATCGACGCTTTATCCATTAATATTGATAACGATCATGATTTGGATTTGTTTTTAATTAATGAAGGTGATGAAAATAATATTTTATATGAAAATGAAAGTGAATTATATATCCCAAATCAAGTTGAAAACCTAACAGCAACGATATTTCCAGGAAAAATCAAACTAAATTGGGATATTACCCAAGATACTAATATGTTTGACCATTATAATGTCTACAGAACCGAAGATATTGTAAATGGAGAAATTACCAAAATTGCTGAACTCACTGATCCAGACAGAAACTTTTATCTAGATATTGATCAACAAAATGAAGAATTAGAATACTATTATGCAGTAAAAGTTTTTTCCACAACTCAAACTGAAATTGAAGAATATCAATGGATAGGTCCATTCAAAACATTGATGGCAAAGGAAAACTTCATCTCAGACGGTGATTTCGAACTAAGCAACAATGAACAATGGAGAGGCTGGGGAAGATCTACAACCTGGACAAAAACAAGTGAAAAAATATATGAAGGAACACAAAGTTTGCAAGTAGGTATGGGAGAAACTCCGGGTGGAGTTACACAAAGCCATGTTCCGATAGATAGAGAAAAGAATTATAAGATTTCATTCTGGTACAAAGTGAATGCTGACGACAAACTCTACTATGTACTAGGAGACAACAGTGCAAATAAAGATGCAGAAGAAGGGCTTGTACCAGTTTTTCATGACACAGATGGTCAGTGGAAATACCACGAAAGATTCTTTAGTGGAGATATTTTCACAACAGGCAACACAGTATTCCGTGTCAGTAATAAAGTAGGACAATCATATATAGACGATATCCTTATTGAAGAAATTGAAGAGAAAATCTATATCAAAGATGGAGATTTCGAACTAAGAAACAGTGCACAATGGAAAGGCTGGGGAAGATCTACAACCTGGACAAAGACAAGCGATGAAGTATATGAAGGAGAACAAAGTTTGCAAGTAGGAATGGGAGAAACTCCGGGTGGAGTTACACAAAGCCATGTTCCGATAGATAGAGAAAAGAATTATAAGATTTCATTCTGGTACAAAGTGAATGCTGACGACAAACTCTACTATGTACTAGGAGACAGTAGTGCAAATAGAGATGCAGAAGAAGGGCTTGTACCAGTTTTCCGTGATACAAATAGTCAGTGGAAATACCACGAAAGATTCTTCAGTGGAGATATTTTCACAACAGGCAACACAGTATTCCGAGTCAGTAACAAAGTGGGACAGTCATATATAGACAATATCCTTATTGAAGAAATTGAAGGAAAAGTATATATCAAAGATGGTGATTTCGAACTAAGCAACAGTGAACAATGGAGAGGCTGGGGAAGATCTACAACCTGGACAAAGACAAGCGATGAAGTATATGAAGGAGAACAAAGTTTGCAAGTAGGAATGGGAGAAACTCCGGGTGGAGTTACACAAAGCCATGTTCCGATAGATAGAGAAAAGAATTACAAGATTTCATTCTGGTACAAAGTAAATTCTGGCGACAAACTTTATTATGTATTAGGAGACAGCACTGCAAATAAGGATGCAGAAGAAGGACTTATACCAGTTTTCTACGATACCGATGGACAGTGGGAATATCATGAAAGATTTTTCAACGGTGATATTTTCACAACGGGCAATACAGTATTCAGAGTCAGTAACAAAATAGGCAAAGCTTACATAGACAATATTCTTATTGAAGAAATTTAACATTTTATCCACATATTATGAATTACAACATTATCATAAAAAAAACGCTTTCAATCCTTCTAGTATTCACTTTATTTATGAATACTTCCCTATCTGTATTCGCTGAAGAAATAGAGAAAAACATAATTGAAATAGTAAAAACAGATAAGGTGAATATTGATGAAAAATCTGAACTCAAAAAACCAATTATAAAAGAGGAAGAAAATACTCCTATTGAAAATGGTCCCATTGAAAAACCTGAAGAAAAGGAGGAGGTCATCGAAAATGAACAAAGCTCTACTCAAAAATCATCAGGAGATGAAACTTTTCATGATCCACAAACTGATCCATTGAAAATAAATATAAACGTAGAGGCAGATGACCAAACAGGAGCGTTATCGTTCCAATATCCATTCAATTTACCAAAGGGGAGAAATGGAATAAGCCCTAAACTTTCACTTGCATATAATAGTCAAAATGAAGATTTAAATGGATTATTTGGATATGGATGGTCCATATCAATACCATCCATCAAAAGAATCCCGCGTAAGGGAGTAGATAAATTGTATGATGAAAACTTTTTCTATTCATCTCTTTCAGGAGAACTTGTGCCAGATGACTTATTAAATGAAACTCATGGTGTTTATGGAGCAAAAATTGAAACAGGAGCATTCTTGAATTATGAATACACCGTAGATGACAAATGGATTGTTAAAACAAAAAAAGGGATGACATATAGATTTGGGAATACTGCACAATCAAGACAGGATGATGCAAATGATACAGAACGTACATTTAAATGGATGCTAGAAGAAGTAGAAGACACAAATGGAAATACAACTAAATACGAATATTTCAAAGAAACAGGGCAAATCTATCCTTCCAAAGTTATATACACAGGACACGATCAATCAAATGGAATATTTGAAGTAATTTTTAATAGGCAAGAAAGAGAAAAAACAATAACAAGCTATGTTTCAGGTTTTGAAGCAAAAACTTCACAAATAATAAATGAAATAGAAGTTAAAGTACTAGGAGATTGGGTTAAAAAATATACGCTTTCATATAGCTTTCCAAACACCCCACAACAAGCAATATTAGATAGCATTAGCGAATCTGGAAAATCTGAATCAGGTGATATAATAACAATGCCATTAACAAAATTTGGATACAAAGAAAAAGAAATTGGATGGAGTGAAGATGAAGACTTTATTATACCTACAGATTTTACAAAAGCTTATGATGGGACAACATATGGGACAAGATTTGCAGATATAAATGGAGATGGTTTTGCAGATATATTAAAGGGATATAAAGATCGTTCACATTCATACAGAGAAGTATATATAAACAACCAAGACAACAGTGGTTGGACCTTGAATGAAGACTGGATCTTACCAGTTGATTTTTTAGATAAAAGAAATAGTTATTGTTCAGATATAGGTAATAGATTGCTGGATATAAATAGCGATGGATTTGTAGATATAGTTACTTCATATTATGAACGTGGAGATTCTATAATAAAAGTTTATATAAACAATGGTGATAGCACAGGGTGGACAATTGATCCATCATGGGAGATGCCAACCCATTTTGCTGCAGAGAGAAATGGTTTATGTAGAACCGAAGGAGTTGAAGTTTCCGATATTAATGGAGATGGGCTTGTTGATCTAATACAATCCTATGATCAAAATGGAGCTGATGAATTAAATACAGTTTATATAAATAATGGTGATGGCACTTGGGATAATGACAATAACTGGAGAGTACCAATCTATTTTAATAGATATTATGATGGAGATGATCAAGGATCAAGATTAGTAGATATAAATGGAGATGGACTTATTGATATGATCAGGGCTTCTCACAACCATGCTTCACAGGGACCTATAACAAAAGAAGTCTATATAAATACCGGAAATGAATCTTGGGTTTTAGATGATAATTGGGATTTACCAAATATCTATTTTACAGATAGATATGATGGAAGAGATCAAGGAGTCAGATTGGCAGATATAAATGGAGATGGTTTTACTGATATAATAAGAGCTATGCAAGAAGACAATACTGACGGATTGACTATATATGCAAATACAGAAGAGCAAAGGAATATTTATATGAATAATGGAGATGGAACTTGGACATTAAAAAGTGATTGGAATTTTCCTGTACATTTTGTGAAATACTATGATAAATCCGACAGAGGAGGAAGATTGGCAGATGTAAACGGGGATGGATTAGTTGATGTTATAAGAGCATTAGAGGGGAATCAAGGAGAAGTTGCGAGAGAAGTTCATTTAAGTGAGACACAAAACCCTAACTTATTGAATTCGATTACATACCCAACAGGTGCAATTGTATCAATAACATATTCTCCTTCAACCGCATACAAAGTAGGAGAAAACATGGCAAATCCAAAACTTCCAATGACATTGCAGACAGTCAAAAACATATCAACAAATGATGGACAAGGCACCATATCTGAAACAAATTATGACTACAAAGGAGGTGAATATTTTTATAACAATCCCTTTGATCGTAAATTTGCAGGATTTAGTGAAATAACAAAAACAGATGCTCAAGGAAATAAAACAAAAACATATTTTCATCAAGGAAATGAGAACGAAACTCAATTGGGAGAATATTTAGACAATGAAGCTAAAATAAGTATGGTCTACAGAAAAGAAAGTTATGATAATAATGAAAATCTATATCAACGAATAAGCAATAAATGGAAAACAGAAAGTTTAAATGAAAATCGAAATTTCGTATACATATACAAAAATCTGATGCAAAGTTTTGATGGTAACGGAAGTAGTAAAGACAAAGGAGCCGAGTATATATATGACATAACAAATGGAAATCTAACACAACAAACAAACTTTGGAGAAGTAGTTGGCAGTGCTTTTATACTTCCAACAGCAATATTATTCACAGATTTTGGAAATGATAAATTAATAACAGAATATGAATACGCTACAGACAATGAATTTATAACAGGTTTAGTCTCTAGATCAATAACAAAAGATCAAACAGCTAATAAAATAAACGAAACAAAACACTATTATGATGAACTCTCTTTTGGCAATGTTTCAGTAGGAAACAATACTAAAACAGAACAATGGGTAAAAGATGATAAATACATACACACAGAAAGCGAATATAACGAATATGGATTGAAAATAAAAGAATTTGATCCAAACGATAATCTTACGAGTTATTCATATGACATTCATAATTTATATCCAACAACCGTCACAAATGCATTAGGTCATAGTTCAAATTATGTTTACGATTATTCATCAGGTAAAGCTATTCAAATGACAAATCCAAATGGACATACTTTTACAAATTCATATGACGCATTTGATCGTATTTTGGAAACAGAATCACCAAAACATATAGAATATGTTTATACAGATAATACATTCCCAAGAGTCATTCAGACAAAAAACTACATGGATGCAAATACATACACAGGAACTTATACTTATCTAGATGGGTTAGATAGAACAATTCAAGAAAAAATAGAAGCTGAAAATGCATTTATAACAAAAGATTATAAATACAATAATCTTAGTTTGTTAGAAAAAGAATCTCTTCCATATTATTCAGAAACATTCAATCAAACTCCTGCCAGTCAAAATGAAAATTTATATACAAACTATAGATACGATCCAATACAAAGAATAGCAGAAATTGAAACAGTGACAGGGACAGTTACAAATATCTATAACGAATGGCAAACACAAATTACTGATCAAAAAGGAAATACTAAAACAATACACAACAACGCACATGAACAGCTAGTTCAAATAGACGAACACAATAACGAAGAAACATACAGCACAAAATATGAATACAATGGAAACGGAAATCTCACAAAAATCGAAGACTCCTTGCAAAATATACGCAATTTTCAATATAATGCATTGAATCAACGTGTGTATGAAGAAGACCTACATGCAGTGAGTGATGATTTTGGGATATGGACCTATGAGTATGACGATTCAGGAAATCTTATTTCAAAAATTGATCCAAAAAACCAAACCATCCTATACACATACGATGAACTAAACCGCCCTCTAACAGAAGATTTTACAGCATCACCTGGAATAGAAGTATCAAATATTTATGACAATTGCACAAATGGAATAGGATCCCTATGTGAAAACATAACAAAAGATGTAAAAGATTTCATGAAATATGATAGGTTTGGGAGAATAACAAAAGAAAAACGACAACTGAATTTAATGTCATATCTCAGCTCTTTTACCTACGATCAACAAGGAAATGTAAAAAACATAACACATCCAGATAAAACAGAAACTGAATACAGCTATAACTATGGAGGGATGATAGAAAGTGTCACCCAAGACTCATCGCCATTAATTACAAATATTGACTACAATCCCCTAGGCATGCCAAGTAGAATAGAATTTGCTAACGGAACAGTAAATGAAACAGTCTATGATTCAGATGAATTATATAGATTAACAAATAAGACAACGACAAATCAGCAAGGCCAAATCTTACAAGACCTAACATATGATTTTGATGAGATTGGAAATATCACGACAATAACAGATCAGTCTCAAACAAATTCATCCAAGATATCAAATTACGAATATGATGATTTATACAGACTAATAAGTGCCACGATAACAAATAGCGGAAACAATGAAGACTACACACGAACATTTTCATACAACGCAATAGGCAATATTTTAAACAAAAGTGATCAAGGATCATACATATATCAGAGCAATCATCCACATGCAGTGACTCAGGTAGGAGAAATAAACTTAAGCTATGACCAAAACGGAAATATGCTAACAAAAACAACAGAACAAGAAATTTTAAACC
>CAYORB010000047.1:0-7620 GCA_964406295.1 uncultured Candidatus Peribacteria bacterium
GGTGGTTCTCGTGGTTGTTGTGGAGTCGCTCCTCCTCGCTGTGGTGGTTTATAACCTCCTTGTTGAGGAGGTGGTTGATATCCTCCTTGTTGCGCTGGTGGTTGATATCCCCCTTGTTGTGCTGGTGGGAATCCTCCTTGCGGTGGATAAAACCCTCCCTGCTGTGGTGGTGGTTGATACCCTCTTTGTTGGGCTGGTGGGGTTCCTCCTCCTTGCTGTACCGGTGGATTTCCTCCTGCCGGATTTGATGCTTTTTTATTGTCTTTTGGATCCATTTCATAAAATTAATGTACGCCTTATATTTTAGCCATTTTTTTGTATTTCTTCAAGAAGTTTATTTCCCAAGTTGGTGAAGCATCAATTAGTATGATATTAAAATAGTGGTTCTTGATAAAAAAACTTAAACCTTATGGAAAATATTTTTATTCGCTTGGAAGAAGTTTCTTTGGATATTGATCATAATGAAGATGAATTATCCAAGAAGGTTGCGAATATTCTTGGGATTGCTATTGAAAAAATAAATGATTTAACTGTAGTGAAACGTGCTGTGGATTCTCGTAATAGGGGGAAGATTAATTTTGTTTATTCTGCTGATGTTTTGGTGGATAATCCAGATAAGATTGTGGAAAAAATCAGTAAATTTCATGATAAAACTGTTAAACGACATAGAATTCGTCTACAAGAGGCTTATGTTTACGAAATTCCATGTGTTACTGTGAAAAATACCGATAAAAGACCTATTATTGTTGGCAGTGGCCCCAGTGGTCTTTTTTGTGCTTTGCTGATGGCAAGGGCAGGTTTAAAACCACTTATAATTGAACGAGGTAAGTGTGTTGATAAACGTGTTAATGATGTAAATAAGTTTTTTAACACTGGTGAATTGAATGTTAATTCAAATATTCAGTTTGGAGAAGGTGGTGCTGGAACTTTCTCAGATGGTAAGTTGAATACTTTGATTAAAAATTCGCGAATTAAATATATTTTCAATGAATTTTTGTTAGCTGGAGCGCCTGAGGATATTGCTTGGCAAGGTCATCCTCATATTGGAACTGATAAACTTAGAGAAGTTGTGAAAAATATGAGTAAGGAAATTGTTAATTTGGGTGGTGAAATACGCTTTGAGTCATGTTTGACCAATATTGGAATGAAAAATGGGAAAATTGTTTCTGCGATTATTAATGATTGTGAAGAAATCTTTACAAATGAGCTTGTATTAGCCATTGGACATAGTGCGCGAGATACATATGAAATGCTTTTTGAAAATGGAGTGAAAATGGAGCAAAAGGTTTTCTCCATAGGTGTTAGAATTGAACATAAAGCGAAGATGATAAATAAAGCTCAGTATAAGGATTTTTATAATTCACCAAAGCTGCCTACTGCAAGGTATAAATTGGTTGCAAATAGTGAAGGGAATCGTCCTGTTTACACCTTTTGCATGTGTCCTGGTGGATATGTTGTGGCAGCAGCTTCAGAAAAAGGCATGTTAGTGACAAATGGTATGAGTGAATACAATCAAGATGGAGAAAATTCAAATAGTGCTCTTTTAGTTAATGTTTTTCCTGAAGATATTGCCTCAGATCACTCACTGGCAGGAATTGAATTTCAAAGAAAATGGGAGAAGAAAGCTTTTGAAGCTGGTGGTCGCGATTTTAAAGCGCCGGCTGTTCTGGTTTCTGATTTTTTGAATGATAGAAAATCTGTAGAAATTGCTGATGTTAAAGCCACTTATAAACCTGGGATTGTGTTGGGATCTTTGGATGGCTGCTTGCCTGATTATGTGCTTGAGAGTATTCGAGGGGCTTTACCTTTTTTGGATAGAAAAGTTAAGGGATTTGCTCATCCGGAAGCTTTGATTACTGGTGTAGAAACTAGAACAACAGCGCCAGTTAGATTAATAAGAGACGAATCTTTTCAATCAAATATTGCTGGACTTTATCCTGCAGGTGAAGGAGCTGGTTATGCTGGAGGTATTATTTCTTCAGCAGTTGATGGAATAAGAATTGCTGAAGTGATTATTGAGAAATATGTTTAATTATGTTTAATAAGGTTTTTAATTTTGATATACTTGATTTATGGATGAAATTGTAAAAGAAGTATTGCCGCAAAAACGCGAAAATTCAAATCCACTTTTTGTGTTGCTTTATCTGATTGGATTTGGCTATTTGTTGTGGGATATGTATCCTCTTCTTGCAAATTCCGGTACTTATTCTGAAAATGAACTTATTAGCGCTTCATATATTTGGGTGACTTTATTTGCATTTTCTTTTATAGGTGTGATTACTGTTCGGTATGCTCACTCCTTTTTGTATGCGCTGTCAGCAGCACTTATAGGGTTCGTTGCAGTATCGTTTTTTTATCAATCGATTTGGCCAATACTTTGATTTTTTTAAGAAAATTTTAAGAAAATTTAATCTTCTTTTGTTAGGCTTTAATTCATGAGCTTTTTCTTGAAGATTATAGATGTATTTTTCCCTCGCCTATGTGTGGGATGTGGTGTCGAGGGAGGATATTTGTGTAAGTGTTGTAGAATTGAGCTGGAAATTTTACAGAAACAAGAATGTCCAAGGTGCAGAAGCTACAGTATAGATGGTGAATTTTGTTGTGAAAATGATTTTTATTTTGATCAATTGATCGTTGCTTTAAGGTATAGGAAAAATGGTTTATTAAAAAAATTATTAGTTCTGTTTAAATACAAATATGCTAAAGATTTGGTGTCATTTTTAGCTGGATTCTTGATAAAATGGTTAAAAGAAGGATGGATTTTGGTCCCCATACCTCTGGATGACAGAAAATTGAAACAACGAGGTTTTAATCAATCTGAATTATTGGCTCTAGAGCTTGGTAATGTTTGGAATTGTTTAGAAAGACAAGTTAATCCCAAAAGACAGGCTGAGCTTGGTAGACAAGAAAGACTAAATAACTTAAAAGGTTTGTTTTCATTGCGATCAGGGTTTGATTTAAAAGGTAAAAAAATTATCTTGATTGATGATGTGGCAACTACGTGCACTACATTGAATGAATGTAGTAAAGTTCTGAAACAGGCTGGTGCAGAATCTATTTGCGGGCTGGTGCTGGGCCGTGGAAGTTGATAGAATGCTTGTATGAAAATGGGTATAGATGCATCAAGGTATTCGCATGAAAGTGCAACAGGCGTTGAATGGTATAGCTACCACATTATTAATGGTATTCTAGAACAAGCTAAGAATGATGAAATTGTTTTATATGCACGTTCTGAATTGAAATTACCCTTTGTTAAAATTATTAACAAAAAACGATTTTGGACTCTTATTGGGTTAAGTAATGAATTAAAGAAAAATCCACCTGATGTTCTTTTTGTTCCATCTCATGTTTTGCCTTTCCATTTACCTAAACGATGTGTAACCACTATACATGATGTTGCTTTTCGTAATGTAAGAAATTCATATGGATTTCTTCAATATTATTATTTGAATTGGAGTACTAAAAGAGCTGTTAAGAAAGCTGATAAAATTATAGTGCCAAGTGAAGCGACTGCTAGTGATCTCATTAAATTTTTTAAATGTCCACAAGATAAAATTGAAATTATTCCTCATGGATATGAAAAGCCCAAAGTAGTAGATGATGAAATTTTCAATCAATCCCCTGTTTTTCAATATTTTAAGATTGATACTTCTATGAAATATCTTCTTTTTATTGGTAGACTTGAGAGTAAAAAAAACTTAGTACGTATGGTTGAAGCTTTTGCTGTATTTGCTAGCAAAAACCCTGAATACAAATTGATTTTGGCGGGTAAACGTGGATATGGATTTAAAAATGTTTTGAAAAAAGTGCAGAAATTGAAATTGATGCATAAGGTTATCATGCCCGGTTATATTACTGAAGAAGAAAAAGCCGCCTTATATAAATACTGCCAAGCCTTTGTATTTATTTCTCTATATGAAGGTTTTGGTTTACCTATTTTGGAAGCTTTTTCATACGGACGACCAGTGTTGTCTTCTAATGTGTCTTCATTACCTGAAGTTGGAGGTGAAGTTGCTTATTATGTAGATCCACATAGTGTCAATTCTATTTCTGAAGGAATGGAAAAAGTTATAAAAATGGAAAATAATAAAGGACGTGAAAGATGTGCTGAATTTTCTTGGGAAAGAGCAGTCAAACAAACATTAGGTGTAATACGTGGATCCATTTGACACTATTTGGATGAAGTCTATAATGGTTTCATTAACCTTTAAATTTTTCTTATGAAAAAACTACTAGCAATCCTCATGTCTTCAGCAATATTGCTTACTGGATGTTTCGGTGACAGTAGACCTGAGAAAGAACGTTTTATTGACGCAACAGCTGAAGTTACTTGTTTGGTATTTAGTTCTGCAGACCTTTTGGATCCACAATTAGAACAACAAACAAAAGATATATTCGAAAGTTATGGTTTTGATGTTGAAAATGAAGAAGAAATGTTAGAAGTTGCACAAAGATATGATGATGATGTAGATGTTCAAGCTGCTGTAGAAGGTGCTTTGGAAGAATGTGCAGGTGATTTACTTGAAGCTTTCAATAATCTTTCAGAAAATGCTGGAGAAATTCCTACAGGAATTGAACTGGGTGAAGAGGCTGAAGAAGCTGAAGAGGGAGTAGAAGTTCCTATGGGTGCTCTTGGTGAAGGGGAAGGTGAAGCTTCTGAAGAAGTTTCTGCTGAAGAAGTTGTTTTATAGTTAGAATAAAAAATTTAGAGAGCGTCATTCATTTGACGCTCTCTTTTTTTTGATACATATTGTTTCTATGAGAGTTGCAATTGTACATGATTTTTTAATGAAGCTTGGAGGGGCGGAGCGCGTTGTTAAAGCTTTGGCTGATATGTTTCCTGAGGCGCCTATTTATTGTTTGATTTATGATGAAGCTGTAGTTGGTGATGTTTTTCCACGTGAAAGAGTGCGCCCATCCTGTTTACAAAAATATCCTAAGTTTTTGCGGAACCGTTATAAATATTTTGTCCATAAAATCCCTGAAGCTGTTGAAAGTATGAATTTTGAGGAGTTTGATTTGGTGATTAGTTCAAATACAGCTTTTTCACATGGAATTATTGTTGCGCGAGATACTAAACATGTGTGTTATTGCCACTCCCCTATGCGCTATGCTTGGGATTGGACCAATGAATATCAAAAGGAAAATGATATACGCGGTTTGAAAAAGATTTTTTATACTTGGCTTATGAAAGGTTTAAGAGAGTGGGACCAAGTCGCTTCCGACAGACCTGATATGTACTTAGCAAATTCAAAAACTGTACAAAAAAGGATTAAAAAATATTATAGAACTGGAAGTGATGTGGTTTACCCTCCTGTTGATACTGATAGATTCTGTGTTGAGGAAGAAAATGAAGGATACTTTTTGATTGTATCAACGCTCACTCCTTACAAAAGAGTGGATTTGGCTGTGCAATTATTTAATAAAATTGGGCGTAAATTAGTTGTGATTGGAGATGGTACACATAGAAAATATTTGGAAAGAATTGCTTGTGATAACATAGATTTTTTAGGTTTTAAGGACGATAAAATTGTGAGTGAGTATTTGAAAAATTGTCGTGCTTTTATTTTTCCAGGAGAAGATGATTTTGGAATAACTCCTATTGAAGCAATGGCTTGTGGTAAGCCTGTATTGGCTTATGGGAAAGGCGGTGCTACTGAAACAATTGAAAGTGCCAAAACTGGTGAATTCTTTTTTGAGCCTACAGTTGAATCTATGGAAGATGGATTGGCACGTTTAATGTATAATGAAAAATTTTATAAAGCACATAGTATTAGGCAGCATGCTCTGCAATTTTCTCAGGATATTTTTAAGGAGAAAATTACTACGTTGATTTCTAAAATTACCTCATGCTAGTATGTGGTCCCTTTGAAAAATTTTATGTCAAAAAAATCTCTTTATCTCAGATACAGGCCTCATAATTTTGAAAATTTAGTTGGGCAGGAACATATTAGTGCAACTCTTATTAATGCCTTAAAAACGGATAATGTCTCTCATGCTTATCTTTTTACTGGACCAAGAGGTACGGGGAAAACTTCTTCAGCTAGGTTGATTGCTAAAGCTTTAAATTGTCAAAAATTGAAAGATGGTTTTGAACCTTGTAATGATTGTGATTTTTGCAATGACATTAATACGGGTAGATTGATTGATTTGATTGAAATTGATGCTGCATCAAATCGAGGAATTGATGAAGTTAGAGATTTGAAAGAAAAAATAAATTTCGCAGCAACGCGTTCTAAGTATAAAGTTTATATTATTGATGAGGTGCATATGATGACAAAAGAGGCCTTTAATGCTTTGTTAAAGACGTTGGAGGAACCGCCTAGTCATGTGTATTTTATCTTGGCTACTACTGAGGTACATAAAATTCCTGAAACTATTATTTCTAGATGTCAGCGCTTTGATTTTAGGAGACTAACTCAAAATGATCTGGTTAAGAGACTTAAACATATTGCAAAAGAAGAAAAAACTAAATGTGAAGATGGAAGTTTGGAAATGATTGCTAAATATGTTGATGGTGGAATGCGAGATGCGATTGGTTTGCTAGAGCAATTAACAAATGATTCCAAAGTAGAGATATCTAGAGTACGTTCGGTTTTGGGTATAAGTGATTTGAGTCTTTTGACGAATTTATATAAAGCTTTGACTACGAAAAACACTGCTGTTTCTTTGAAGATAATAGATGAACTTCATACACAAGGATGTGATCTGCGTCAGTTTTGTCATGATTTTATTGATCTGTTGAGAAATGAAATGTTAAAAGCTGTGGCTGAAAATAGTAGTGCGGCAAAATTTATTACAATGATTGATGTTTTTCAGGAAGCTCAACTGAAAATTGGAGGAAGTATACCTCAATTAGCTTTGGAAATTGCTGTGATTAAGATTGCTGGAAATGTTCAATCAGAACCTGAAATTATTTCTGAAGTTCCTGTTGAGCAAAAGCATGAACCGGCTGCTGCTAAAAAACCTGTTTCTGATGGAAAACTTGAAGAACCAAGATCTGAAGAACTGGTTACTGCTGCAGCAAGGCCTGAGCCTGTTCTAGCGCCTATTACAAAAGCAGTAGATCCGAAGCCTATAGAAACTACTACTTCTGAATCACCTAAACCGCGTATGCATAAAACTATTTTAACAATGACCTCAATTAATCAACATTGGGATCAGATTTTACAAAATATTAAAACCCCTTCTCTCAGAAGATCAATTAAAAGTGCCAAAATTGTTAGTGTAGAAAATTGTGATATTAGCTTGGAATTTTCAACCAGTTTTCATAGAAATAAAGTGATGGAGCATTCCAATCGTGTTCAATTAGAAGAGGTTATTAAAGATATGCTTGGTGATCCTGTTAAAATTATAGGCTTTATTGGAGAAGGTCCTATACCTGAAGTCGAAGAGGCTCCAAAACCAACTCACTCTGAAGAATTGGATATGGTAGATAGTAAAAGTAATGACCAAGTGGATAATGCTTTAGATATTTTTGGTGGAGAGATTGTTGGTTAAAATAATTTTTATTCCTATTTTTTGACTAATTAATTTCATTAAGTACCGGCTTAACGCTTTCTCCAGCGGAAAGCTTGCCTTGGTTTTGGAAAAATCGCAAAAACTTTGTTTTTGACCAAG
>CAYORB010000048.1:0-7511 GCA_964406295.1 uncultured Candidatus Peribacteria bacterium
GGTATTCCTTTTATGATTTCAGCAGCATTCTGGGCTGGCTGCAGCGCTCCAGTTTTCTTATTTGGCACCATTCCTATTGTTCCCCCTGCGAATATAAGACAAATTTTGGGACGTGACATGTTTTTTGATTAATCTATTGAGATCTTAGTTGAACTTTTGCTTTGACGAAATCTATTATGTCAGAGCTGTCAAATTTTTACTAATTCTTCTTGATTTGGTGCAATCTTGCAATGGGATTGTGGAATTGCACCGAATTTGACTGGAACTTGAAAATACAACTGTGTTTCCTTGGAATGAAATGTCTTTAATCCTTTAAGATAAAAAGGTTACAGTTTTTAATTGATAGATGAACAACGACGAACTATAGGGACATGAATATCACGCCACGTGGGCACAACATTATTGACAAATGTCAAGTTGCAGATATACTGTTTTATATTAATTGAAATTTAGTTTTATATGAACAATTCTGTTTTAATACAATTTATAATGATGATGAGCCCCACGAACTTCGTGGTGAGCTCTTCTAGTGACTAAGATTGAATAGAAGAATTGGATCTCACAAACCACAAAGTTCGTAAGAGCTTTGTGGTTTTTTTATACATAATTAATTTGTAATGAGCGAATGTATTGAACAACAAGCATGTCCGAATAAGTCTTGTGTTAGCCATGATAAAAAAGTTGATGCTGTAGTGGTGGTGCATGATAAAAAGCATAATCGTTTACGGTGTCGATTGTGTGGGAAAACTTGGGTGGCTCATTTTCAATCTTTTCATTATGGACTTAAGACCCCGGTTGTGAAAATTCAAAGGGTTTTTGAATTGCTTGATTTGGGTTTTTCTATACGTCGTGTTTCTGGTTTGGTGGGGGTTAGTTCTAGTACGATTGTGCGATGGAAAAGTAAACGTAAATTTAAAATTTAAAAATATAATAAATGTCTATTATTATTCCTAAAAAACATCATTCGAATTCTATTTTGAAAACAAAAGATGTTTTTGTTATCGATAAACCAATAGCAATTGGTCAAAATGTAAAAGCTCTTAGAATTGGCATTCTGAATTTAATGCCGCTAAAAAAAGACACGGAAGAGCAGTTTTTTAGGTTGATAGCTAATACTTCTATA
Source organism: uncultured Candidatus Peribacteria bacterium (assembly GCA_964406295.1). GTDB lineage: Bacteria > Patescibacteriota > Gracilibacteria > UBA1369 > LOWO2-01-FULL-3 > CAYORB01. Next base: position 1,124 of record CAYORB010000048.1, read on the forward strand.
CATGTGGAACCTATACTGTTAAAAACAAAAACATATAAGTCTAAAAATACCTCGGCAGAATATTTGAATGAATTTTATAGAACTTTTGATGAAGTTAAAGAAATAGGTTTAGATGGACTTATTATTACAGGAGCAAATGTTGAATTGTTAGAGTTTGAGGAGGTTGATTATTGGCAAGAGTTATGTGGGGTTTTTGATTGGGCTAAACAAAATGCGTGTCTTACCTTGGGGGTTTGTTGGGCAGCTCAAGCTGGTTTGTATCACTATTATGGTATAGAGAAATTCAAGTTGAAAAATAAAATTTCTGGTGTTTATACGCATGAACATAAAGGTAATAGTAAATTACTTCGGGGCTTAGATGATGAGATTCAAGCGATTGTGTCTAGAGCTACAAATAATAATATTATAGATATTGAAAATAATGAGAATCTAGAGGTTTTAGTGAAAAATAACAAGATAGGGGCTGGTGTGATAGTCAATAACGATTATTCTTTTGTTGCTGTTCCTATCCATTTTGAATATAGCAGAGGTTCTATAGCTAAAGAATGGATTAGAAATTTATTGCTTGGTTATAATGACGAGATCCCTGAAAACTATTTTTATGATAGTGAAATTGTTGCTGAATTTGTAAAAAATAAAACAATAGATGATCTTTTGAAATTTTTAAGCTGTTTGCCTGAAAGTCTTAGAAATATAATATTTTCTACAGATTATTTCCCCAAGGATTCAAATATAATACAAAAATATAATGAATATTCTTTATGTGGTGGAGCTGAAAAAATCGATAAAGAAATTATTCATGCATTTACTCCAAAACTTACTTGGCGAGCTAATGCAGAAATATTTTATAGGAATTGGATAAATCATGTTTATAAAACAGTATCTTCTGATAAGAAATAATTTTATTTTATAATTAAATATACAATGGCTAAAAAACAATTAAATTTCGAAACCCTTTGTTTGCATGGGGGATATAATTCATATGATCATAATAATGCGGGTTCTGTGCCTATTTATCAAAGTTCGGCTTATACTTATGATAATGCGGAACATGCAGCTGATCTTTTTGCTTTGAATGATTTTGGTTATATCTATAGTCGTATTAATAATCCGACTCAAGGAATATTAGAGAATAGAATTGCTTTATTGGAAAAAGGAAAAGCTAGTTTGGCTTTGAGTTCTGGTCATGCAGCTGAGCATATTGCCCTTACTAATATTTTAGAAAAAGGTGATAATATTGTATCAAGCTCTCATCTTTATGGAGGAACGTATAATTTATTTAAGGTTACGTTTAAGAAGATAGGTATAGAATCTCGTTTTTTTCATCCTGATAATTTGGATGAAATTGATGGTTTAATTGATGAAAAGACAAAAGCAATTTATGTGGAAACTATTGGTAATCCTAGTTTGAGTATTGTTGATTTTGATGAACTTTCGAAAAAAGCTGAGAAATATAATATTCCTCTTGTAGTGGATAATACTTTTGCGACGCCTTATTTGTTTAATCCAATTGATTTTGGTGCTTCTATTGTTGTTCATTCGATGACAAAATATATTGGAGGACATGGCACAAGTATTGGTGGCGTAATTGTCGATTCTGGAAATTATGACTGGGGTAAAACTGATAAATATCCAGGGATAACGAAAGAAAGTGAGGGATATCATGGTCTTTGTTTTTATGACAGGTTTGGTCCTGATTCAAAATTTGATAATATTTCTTTTATAGTAAAGGCAAGGGTGGAAGGTCTTCGAGATTATGGGTCTTGTATTTCGCCGTTTAATGCTTTTTTATTTTTGCAAGGTTTAGAAACTCTTTCTTTAAGAATGGAAAAACATTCTAGTAATGCTTTGGCATTAGCTGGATATTTAGAAAAGCACTCCAAAGTTATTAATGTGAATTATCCAGGTTTAAAATCTTCAAAATATTTTGATAGGGCAAAAAAATATTTTCCAAAAGGAGCTAGTGGAATGTTTACTTTTGAACTTGATGGTGGAAGAGAAAATGGGAAGAGGTTTATAGAAAATGTGAAAGTAGCTTTGCATGAAACAAATCTTGGGGATTCTAGGACTATCGTGACTCATCCATCGTCTACTACTCATCAGCAGATGTCTGATGAAGAGCAGATAGAATGTGGTGTAGGTCAAAGTCTTATTAGAGTTTCTGTTGGATTAGAGAATGTTGAAGATTTGAAAGAAGATTTTGATCAGGCGATTGATAAGGCTTTTTTATAAAATTATTTTTAAAATGGAAAATATATTTCTAAACAAATTAAAAGAACAAATCATAGTTTTTGATGGTGCTATGGGGACGAGTATACAAAAGTTTAATCTCACTAAAAATGATTATTTAGGGAAGGAGGGGTGTAATGAAATATTAAACATTTCTCGGCCGGAAATTATAGAGAAGGTTCATCTTTCATTCTTAGAGACAGGTTGTGATGTGATTGAAACTAATACTTTTGGAGCTAATGAAGTTGTACTTTCTGAGTATGATTTTCAAAATAGAGTTTATGAAATTAATAGAAAAGGAGCTGAAATAGCAAAAAAAGCTGCTTTGAAATTTTCAAATTCAGAAAAACCTCGTTTTGTTGCAGGATCAGTAGGGCCAGGAACAAAGCTTCCTTCACTTGGTCATATTGGTTTTGATGAATTAAATGATGTGTTTAAAAAACAAATATTTGGATTAATAGATGGTGGAGTTGACATAGTAATTATTGAAACATGTCAGGATTTACTTCAAGCTAAAATAGCTATTATTGCTTGTTTAGAGGTTTTTGAGGAAAGAAAAATAAAATTACCTATTGTTGTACAGGTAACAATAGAAAAAGCAGGAACCATGTTGACTGGTTCTGATATAGAAACAGTTATAACTACTTTGTCTAGGTTTGATATTGATGTGCTAGGTATCAACTGTGCTACTGGTCCAATTGAAATGGAAACTCATTTAAAGAAGATATTTAAATATTGGAATAAAGCTATTTCAATGCAGGCAAATGCTGGTTTACCTAAATTGGTAAATGGGAAAATGAAGTATCCACTTGGCCCAGATAAGTTTGCAGCGATTGTTACTAAATTTGTAAAAAAATATAATATTAATATTATAGGTGGATGTTGTGGAACAACTCCAAAACATATAGATGCTATTGTAAAAAATTTGAAAAAGGAAAAACTTGCTAAGAGTAATTTTACAAATAGAAAAATTTCATCTCAGCTAATTAGATCATGTTCTAGTTTGTATAATTCACAATCCTTTCTTGTGTCTCCTAAACCGCTTATTGTAGGTGAACGGATGAATCCGAGTGGTTCGAAAAAATTCCGAAATGCATTATTGAAAACGGATTATGATGAAATGGTTCAAATGGCCTTGGATCAAGAAAAAAATAGCAGCCATGTTTTGGACTTGTGTACAGGATATACGGGGGTTGATGAAAAAGATACAATGAAAAATCTTGTAAAAAGATTAAATGTTGAAACTAAAGTTCCAATAATGATTGATAGTACAAATGAAGATGTACTAGAGACAGCTTTAAAATGTGTAGCAGGAAAAGCCATTGTAAATTCAGTGAATTTGGAAGATGGTGGTGAGAAAATCAGAAGGGTTCTATCGCTTTGCAAAAAATATGGGGCAGCTGTTATTGCTCTTACTATAAATGAAAATGGTATGGCTAAAACAGAGGGTGAGAAGGTTCAAATAGCAAAACGAATGTATGAAATTATAAGGTCAGAATTTGAAATTCCGGAAGAAGATATATTTTTTGATTTTCTTACTTTTACGTTGGCAAGTGGTGATAAAGGTTATGAAAATTCTGCTATAGAGACTTTGGAAGCTTTGAAAAAATGGAAATCACTTTTCCCAAAAACAAATACTATTTTGGGAGTATCTAATGTTTCTTTTGGTTTGAAACCAGTAATAAGAAAAAAAATAAATACTGTGTTTTTGTATCATGCTATAAAGAAAGGTCTGGATGCAGCTATATTGCATGCTGGTAAAATAGCGCCACTTCATGAGTTGTCTGTTGTAGAACGGAAATTAATAGACAATTTGATATTTAATAAAGATAAAAATGCGCTAATAGATTTGATAAGTTTTTATGAAAAAAATGTGGTTAAGAAGAAAGTGTTGATTACTAAAAATGTTTCTGTTGAAACGAAATTAGTTCAAATGATTATTAATGGGGATAAAAAAGATTTAGAAAGTGTTTTAAAAAAGGCTTTGGAAAAATATTCTGGTTTAGAAGTGATAAATAAATTTTTGTTAAAGGGGATGAAGAAGGTGGGAAAGCTTTTTGGATCAGGTGAAATGCAACTTCCTTTTGTTTTGAGATCTGCAGAAACTATGAAAAAAGCAGTAAGTGTTTTGGAGCCTTTTATGGATAAAAAAGAAATTGTTTCTAAAGGGTCTATTCTAATAGCTACTGTTCAAGGAGATGTTCATGATATTGGAAAAAATCTTGTGGATATTATTCTTTCAAATAATGGTTATGAAGTTGTTAATTTGGGGATAAGACAATCTATAGGGAGTATTATTCAGAGTTACAAAAAGAATCCTACTACTTGTATAGGTCTTAGTGGATTGTTGGTTCAGTCTGTTTTGGTGATGAAGGAAAATTTAGAAGTTTTGAATAATATGGGAATCACTCCGCCTATTATTTTAGGAGGTGCTGCTCTTACTAAAAATTTTGTAGAGAAAGAATTGAAACCTTTATATAAGGGGGAAGTTTTTTATGCAGAAGATGCTTTTGAGGGAATGCAAATTATAGATAAAGTACTGAAAACAAGTAAAACTTTTTCGATTAAGGTTGAGAAGAAAAAACATGAATCTTCTTTTACTATTAAAAAAACTTTAGCTCCTCCTTTTTGGGGAACTAAAACACTTAGCTTTTCTATTAATGATGTTGTTCCTTATATTAATAAAATTTCACTTTCTATTTTACAATGGAAGTTGAAAAAGAATCCAAAACAAAATTTTAAGGAATATCAAGATTTCTTAAATTGTTTTGTAGAGAAAAAACTTGATTCTTTAATAAAAAAAGCGAATGAAGAAAAATTATTAGATTTAAAAGTTGTATATGGATATTTTCCTTGTAATTCGAATGATAAAAATTTACTTATTTATGAAAATCAATTTTCTAAAACACCTTTTATTAATTTTGAATTTCCTAGGCAAGACAAGAGTGGAAACCTTTGTATAAGCGATTACTTTAAACCACTCAGCTCTGGAGAAAAAGACTTAATTGCATTTTCTTTGGTAACTGTTGGAGATGAGGCTTCTAAGTTTTCTAAAGATTTATTTGAAAGAAAAAGATATGAAGATTATCTTTATTGGCATGGCTTTTCTGTAGAAATGGCTGAGGCCTTGGCGGAATATTTCCATAAATATATTAGGGAAGAAATTGGTGTTGCTGATAAAGATAGTAAATCTATGAAGGATATTTTTGCGGGTAAATATCAGGGGTGTCGCTATTCTTTTGGTTATTCAGCTTGTCCTGATCTTAAAAATCAAAAGAAAATATTTGAGATATTAAAACCAGAACGTATAGGGGTGTCTCTTACAGAAAATTATCAACTGGTTCCTGAGCAATCCACCTCAGCACTGATTTCTTTTAATCAACACGCTAAATATTTTACTGTTTAATTAATTTTATTATGAAAGTTATAAATCATCTCAAAAACATAAGTTCTCCTACATTTAGTTTTGAAATAGTCCCTGCATTGCGAGGTAGAAACTGTCAAATTATTATGAATATTGTGGACGAGTTAAAAATATTTAATCCACCTTTTATAGATGTTACCAGTCACGCTTCTAAAATAAGCTATGAAAAAGATGTGAATGGGAATACTTGCAAAAAAGTGTATAAAAAAAGGCCAGGAACACTTGGAATATGTGGTGTTATTCAAAATAGATATGAGATTGATACTGTGGCTCATATTTTGTGCAGAGGGTTTAATAAAAGGAAACGGAAAATGCTTTGATAGAGTTAAATTATTTAGGTGTGAAAAATATTTTAGCTTTAAGAGGTGATGAAACTAATCATGAAATAGATAATTTTGAAGGAAGCTCTAAAAAAAATACTTATGCTATTGATTTAATAGGACAAATAAATGATTTAAAGAGAGGAAAATATCTTGATGAAGTTGTTTTGGCTGAACCTCTTGATTTTTGTATTGGAATTGCGGGGTATCCTGAGAAACATAAGGATTCTGAAGATATCGATGAAGATATTAAATATTTGAAAGAAAAGGTAGATGCTGGAGCAGATTATATTGTTACTCAGATGTTTTTTGATAATAGGTATTTTTATGATTTTGTGAAGAGATGTAGAAAAGCTGGTATTAAGGTTCCTATTATTCCAGGATTGAAAACAATAAATCATGTTAGACATATTGA
>CAYORB010000049.1:0-7189 GCA_964406295.1 uncultured Candidatus Peribacteria bacterium
TTAAGCGCCCGCTTAGTAATTTCCTTACTATGAAGCGGTTTGCCCGATTCTTTTAAAATTGTGTATGCTAAATCCTTGAATGATTTCATATGATGAATTAATTATTTCCAATCTTCATGAGCTAATATTAATTGGTTTAATTCTTCTTTTGTATTTTTCCATTTTGGCAAATATGTATCCATTAATTTTGTGAATCTACTACTATGCTTCTCCTCAACTAAATGAATCAATTCATGCGCAATAACATAATTAATACAATGTTCTGGTTTTTTGGCTAATTCAAGATTAAACCAAACATTTTTATCTTTGTGATTACACGTACCCCAGCGAGTTTTCATCCTTCTTATACCCCAAAATTTCGCTTTTGTACCGATTTTTTTCTCCCACTTTGGCAATGTTTTGTCTAAATATTCTCGCAATTTATCTCGATACCACTCTTGCATTATTTTTTCACGCTTTAGTGTTTTTGTCTCAGGCTTTACATAAAAAACTATTTTTTTCTTTCCCTTAATTTCGATTTTAGGTCTGGAATCGTGTTCAATAATTTCCAGACGATACCTGCTACCAAATAAATAATGCGATTCACCACTGGCATACTCTCGCGGTGTTTGTCTTTCCTGTCTAACAAACTTACTTTGCATTTTTTTGATCCAAGAAATTCGAGTAGCTAAAAAAGTACGAATTGCATCATCGTTCATATTTTGCGGTGCAGTAACGCGCACCCTTCCTGTCGGTGGCAAAATATTTAAATGCAAATTCTTTACCGGTTTATATAAAACGATTGCTTCAACTCCACCGACTTGTAATAAGCTTTGATTAGTACTCATGTTGATTTTTAACAATTTCAAAAAGATTTTTTAAATCATCTTCTGAAATATCTTGTAGAATCTTTTTTATAGCTATCTTGATTGCTCTTTCTTTTCTAATATCACCGCGCCAATTATCAAACCTAGAAGCTAAAATAGCTTCGTGAATTTGTATGGTATTATCCTGATTCTTGCCCAAATTATCATATAAAGCTTGCTTTCCTTTCGTATCGATATCAGAAGGATATAATTCTGATTCGCTTGGATTTTTAACTTGCTTTGATAAAGCAATAATTTCAACCAAATATTTCTTATATTCAATATCTGCCTGCTTTCTTTTTCTCACTAGCTCATTTAGTAATTCTGACATCCTAGAATAATATTTTGGGTTCGTTGGTGTCTCATCAGTAATAAGTTTACGAACATTATTCTCAATAGTCTCTGCTAACGCCTCTTGGCTTTTCTTTAGTCCATCCGGCAAATCGTCAAGCGCATCAATACCTTTTTCCGCCATTAATTCTACCAATGACTTATCATCAAAAGCAGATAGTTTTTCACTCTCACTTGCAGAAATATAACGATCCATTAAAGCGCGCATTGCCGGTTCATATTTTTTGAGATTTATATAGTCGCCACTGGCTAATTTAACTTCCGTTCGGACTTTTTCGTAATGTTCAACTTCTTTTTTTATAGCTTCCTGTTGGTCTTTTGAATAACCAGCTTCATCCATGTCATTAGCAATATCGGCATATGCTCGCATTAAACGTCCAACTGTTCTGTATAATATAACTCGTTTATTTTCTTTTTCTTTGAGAGCATAAGGATTTTCCACATCACCACAAAAATAACGAATATACTCCGGAGAAGATTTGGGCGGTGAAACCGGTTCACAAAGAGCTCGAAGTGTCTCCAATATCTCATCTAAATCTTTTTTTCCTTCGCTAAACTTATCTTTCAAAAGACCCAGGACATCGTCTTTATCAAAACCGGAAAATGCCTCCGAAGTATATTCTGAGACCGCCTTTTCTAATTTCTTAAATAAATCACGATAATCAATAATATATCCATAATCCTTATCTTCTCCGTCTAATCTATTGACTCGGCATATTGCTTGGAAAAGTCCGTGATCTTGCATATTCTTATCAACGTAGAGATATGTGGCTGGTGGCGCATCAAAGCCAGTCAATAACTTATCAACCACAATTAAAAGTTGCATTTGACCTGGCTGATCAACAAACATTTTTTTAATTTTTCTTTCAAATGCATCGGTATCAGATTCACCAGATTTTTTCTCCAAAGGTCTGTGAGCATCAAGCATTTTTTGATAAATTGCATACTCACGCGATTCCGTATCTAGGGCGTTTGGTTCGTAAGAAGTGATAACAGCGCATTTGGTAAAACCTTGAGATTGAAAAATTTCGTAATATTGGCAAGCTTCGTAGATACTACTGGCCACCAACATTGCATTCCCACGCCCGCTTTCAAGACGAGGTTTTTTGTAATAATCATCGATTATGTCAAAAACTACTTTCTCCAAACGAGATTTAGATGAAAGCAATCCCTGCATGGTTCCCCAACGCTTCTTGAGCTCTGCTTTGGCAAAGTCAGTTAATCCCTTTGTTCGTTCTTCAAACCATTCATCAATTTTTTGCTGAGAAGTAATGTTTTGATCCACTCGCCTTGCTTCGTAGCGCAGATCTAAAACAACTTTATCGGCTACTGCCTCATTGTACTTATACTCATGGATGTATTTACCCCAAACGGCGATACTATTCTTTTTATCAACCTTAAGTAAAGGAGTGCCAGTAAATCCAATAAAAGTCGCTCGAGGTAAAATTTCCTTCATCGCTTCATGCAATTTTCCTCCATGAGTACGATGACATTCATCTACAAAAACAAAAATATCACCCTTTGCTTCAAAATCCGATGGCAATAAAGCTCTTAAATCACTAACATATTCTTCAACACCAGAATCAGATTTATCTGCAGATCTTCCAAACTTATGGACCAATGATCCAATAAGCCATTTTTCTTTTTTATCAAGCTCAGCAATTAAATCTCTTCCATTTTTCGCGCGATGAATTTTTTCATCAACACCATTAAAAACCCTTTCAATTTGCTCATCCAGCTCAACCCGGTCAGTAAGAAGTAAAACACGCGCATCATTCATATTCTCGCGAATCCATTTTGCGAGCCAAACCATTGTTAAGCTCTTTCCCGATCCTTGCGTATGCCAAATTATTCCTCCCTCATGTTTTTTAACATTATCTTGGGCGGACTTAACTCCAAAATATTGATTATGTCTGCATGTTTTTTTGATTCCGCTGTCAAAAATAATGAAATCGTGAACAATTTCCAGAAAACGACTCTTTTGGCAAACTTGCGCTATATGCCGATCAAGTCGATTAGATTCATCTGAGAAATCTTGATCTTTCGGATTCCAAGATAGGTAATAATCTTCCGATGTTTGGGTTGTGCCATAACGCAAACCCTCAGTATCATTCCCAGCCATTAGTATTTGAGAGGTGGCAAAAAAGTTTTTAATAAACTCATCTTTTTGATTACCAATATTCTGACGAATACCTTCGGAAACTGAAACGATACTTCGTTTTAACTCAATCACACCAAGGGCAATACCATTTACATAAATAACAATATCTGGTCGTTTAGTGCGGTTGCCCCTGATGGTTACTTCTTCAGCTATAGCAAAATGATTATTTTTTGGATTTTCCCAATCAATCAAAAATACTCGCTTATTCTTTTTTCCCAAAGACTCCTTTACATTTACGCCGTATCTGAGCAGTCCATAAACTTCTTTGTTTAAATCATACAAACTCAAAACCTGATTTTCGGCAGTTTTTTTAAATTCTGCAATAGCTTTATCTATAACCTTTTCATTATATTTTTTATTTTGAGATAAAAACTTGCGCAAATATTCTTCTTCAATATTGCTGTTATTTTCTCGTTCTTCCCAGTTACCAAGATAATTATAGCCAAGACGATCCTGAAAAAGCGTCACAATTCGGTTTTGTGTTTTACGTTCTATTTGTCCAACTTGTGGTGATTGATTTGTCATAAGCTAATTTTTTATTAAACGAATTTTGCCAGTCAAAAGATTTTGCATCATTCCGGTTTTAATCTGGCGATATTTTTTTAAAGATTTTTCTAAAGCATCAATTTCCGAATCCATGTCTGATATAACATTAGAGATAGCCGTTTGTTCTTTTGGATCTTTAGGAAATCTAATTTTTAACTGTCTAAACTTAGTTAATGAAATCACATAGCGTTTACCAGAGCCTTCACAAATAGTTTCTGCTTGATCAAGAAAATATTTTGTTTTAAAAATATAAGATCTAAACTTAAAATCCCAATCTTTATTTTCCTCATTTAATCTCAATCGGGTAACATGGTAGCTATATCCAGCGTCTTCAATGTCTTCCATTGCAACTGTCGATATCGCAATTTCATATCTCATTTCTGATGAAGGGGTAAAAAATATATCTCCTTTTTTAACAGAACATTTTTGAATCTTATCTGATGGTGCAGTTACCCAATGATTAAGTTCTTTTGAATAAATAAAATCTTTATGAAAAACATCGAGATAATTAACGAGTCTTATTGGTTGTTCGTCTGAATTAATCGTTTTATCAATTCCAGAACCTGAAATAATCCCTATTTCACCCAAACTTTTCTCTTTCCACTCCCCGCTAAACCCCGGCAAGCGCTTTTTACCAGTGAGTAAATCTTCTACCAAAGTAATATGATCTCCAACTTTTTTAGATAGATTATCTAGTTTTTTAAGTATTTTTGGCAAAGTCTCTTCATATCGTTCTGCCAGCTCTTTTACTCTTGTAGCCAAATTCTGTGCTACTTGATCAACATCATTCATAATGCGTCCCTCCAAAGTTTTTAGCCATTTATCTTCTACTACCAACTTTTTAATTTCTTCAATGCTCAATTTAGGATATTGCTCAATAACTTTCTTTTCTAATTCTGCTTCTGCTTTTTTGATTTGTTTTTTCAATTCTGCTTCTTTTTCCATTAACTCAAAATATTTCTGTAAAACTTCCAACTCATCACTAAACTCTGAATCATCTTTGATCTCTTTTATTCTTGCCTTAATATCTCCTTTGGTAATATTGCCTTTTTCATTTACCACGCTCTCAAGCAGGCCCTCATCGCCAGCGTGTTCTTCTTTCGTTTCTTCAAGTTCTGCTCCAGTTTGCTCCAGCTTATTTTTTAGCTTATCCAAATCTTCTTGCTCATTTCGTAAGTATGTTGAAATAATCAAAGACGTTGGCACGAGCCTGCCTTCTAGCCCGGCTAATCCGGCAATGTCTTTTTTCTTTCCTTTATTTTCTTTTTGCAAACGAATTACTTGATTTCCAGACTGCCAATCATCAGCAGTAATAGTATGCGCGTCGTCTTGCATCACTTCCTCCCAATAAGCCATCAGGTTTTGATAAATATCGTATTTATCAACGAGTTTTACTTGTTCACTTTCAGTAAGTAATTCTTTGCCTAGTTTCGCAATAATTGCTTTTGGATGAGTTCTTTTGTCTAATGACTTTAAATAAGAAAAATTGCTGTCTTTCCAGCTATCAAAAACTTTCTTAATAGTAGTTTTAAAATTTGCAAAATCAGAATGATCTAAAATAGTCTGGCGTACATTTTCCGGTTCAACTGCCATTTCAAAATATCCCTCACGCCCATTGTTTTTTACTAAAGATTTTTTTAGATTTTTACAAATACCCCAATATGCTGCCAAAGAATCAATATCATATTTTGGAATCCCGCCGTGCAAATGTGCTTCTATATCTTGCAAATCTTCAGGTTCGCTAGTATCAATATAGCGCGGAAGATTGAGATTGTATTCATTTTTCTCAATCTCATCATTGTTAGCAAAATGACTGAAGTGATCCAATTCTGCTTGTTCTTCCCAAATATCAATAATTTTACGAATATCTCTTTCACGCAAACGGTTTTTATTGCCGTCCTTAATAAATCCTTTTGAGGCATCAATCATAAAAATACCTTTTCTGTCTTGCGCGTTTTCTTTATCTAAAATAACAATACAAGCCGGAATGCCGGTCCCAAAAAATAAGTTAGCAGGCAAGCCAATAATGCCTTTGATATATCCGCGTTTGATAAGATTTGTGCGGATCTCAGCTTCTGCATTTCCACGGAAAAGTACACCATGAGGCAGAACACAAGCCCCCTTTCCAGTGCTTTTCAATGACTTGATAATATGCAATAGAAAAGCGTAGTCGCCATTCTTTGTTGGCGGAATTCCAAATCCCTCAAAACGGCTATATGTATCATTTTCTGGATCAAAACCAAAGCGCCATTTTTTATCAGAAAAAGGAGGATTGGCAACTACAAAATCAAATGTTTTTAAAGCGCCATTATCTAAAAATAACGGGTTTGAAAGAGTGCTTTGTCCCTTTTTAATAACGGCAGTTGGTTCGCTATGGAGCCACATATTAAGAATTGCGAGCGCAGCGGTTGCGTTGTCTTTTTCTTGCCCATAAATGGAAATATCTACCGGTTTTGCTTCAGCCGCTACTTTCAGGAGAAGAGATCCGCTACCGCAAGCTGGATCATAAACAGTCTGGGTACGGTCTTTGGCATTTTCAGCTCCAATTACCTTTGCGATTATTCTAGAAACTTCTGCTGGAGTATAAAATTGTCCCTTACTCTTACCAGATTCTACTGCGAAATGCTTCATCAGATATTCATAGGCGTCACCAAGTAAATCATCTCCTTCGGCTCTATTTTTGCTAAAATTCAAATCCTTACTCTCAAAAATAGCAACTAAATCAGAAAGACGATCCTGCATTTCTTTACCTTTGCCCAATTTGTCCTCATCATTAAAATCAACAATATCAATTACTCCCTTGAGGCCATTGGCTTCGGCTAGTTTACTTAAAACTTTATTTATCCCTTCTCCAATATTTGTATTACCCTTGAGGGCAACTAAATCTGAAAAGCTACCACCTTTTGGAACATCAACTAAAGCATCTGATTTCCCGGCATATTTATCCGAAACATAGCGCACAAACAAAAGCACCAATACATAGTCTTTGTATTGAGATGCATCCATTCCTCCTCGCAGATTGTTGCACGCTTCCCAAATTGTGCTATATAGTTGTGATTTTTTTAGTGCCATATATTTACTTAATTAAATCATCAACGCCAACTTCAAGCGCTTTGGCGATCTTGGTTAGTGTTTCGATTGTAGGATTCTTATTAACACCATTTTCAACCTTAACAATGGTATTAAGCGATAAATCAGCAAGACGAGCTATTTTTTCAAGAGAATAGCCCCTTTTATCCCGAAGTTTCTTTAAATTGCTTGAAATATTATTTGACATAGATTTCAT
>CAYORB010000050.1:0-6927 GCA_964406295.1 uncultured Candidatus Peribacteria bacterium
GTTTTTTCATATCATCAATAACTTTTTCTATATCCTTTTTATCAACTTTAGCCTCTTCTTTCTTAACTTTTATAGATTTGTAATCTTTAACTTCCACTTCAGGCATAATCGCCACAGTAGCTGTGTAATTGAAAGGTTTTTCTGTATTTACTTTTATCCTTGGTCTAGCTACCACCTGCAAATTTTCTTTTACTACTGCGTCTACGTAACTCTTTTGTATAGCCAATTCCTGTGTGTGAAGTCTTACCGTCTTCTCTCCTATATGTTCTTCCAATACATTTGCTGGGACGTGGCCTGGTCGGAAGCCTTTTACTTTTACATCGCGCGAAAGGTTGTCGCAAGCGGTTTTTCTATGTTTAGCCATGCTTTCATCATCAACTGAAATAGTAATTTCTATCTCAGACTTTTCTAGCTTTTTAATTGTGTACTCCATATGTATGGTATTACTTGATTTATATAATATGTTATCCTGTGGTACTCGATGGATATTGTGCATATCTTACCTGCCAAAAGTCGCTTTAGCAATTGTTTTTATAGTCGAGTTATGATAAAATATCTTGATAAAATACTAAGTATTTATGAGTAATTCTGAAAACAGTTTGGGTGATGAACTAGAACAAGAAACTCCTGATTTCCCCGGGGATAGATTGGGTGTATTGGGTAGTTTTGTTGAATCTAGTGCGGAAAGCCCTAAAAAAGTACTTGAAGAGGTAATGAAAGGTGCTGAGAAAATGGGTGCGATCGATACTGTAAGTGACGAAGTGCGACAAGCTCTTATCACTAAAGGAGCTGATGATTTTACTGCAATGCTGGCTAGAAATCTAGAACGCCATGGAGATATACGTAGAGCGGCGGCTCTTACTTTCGTGCATTGTTATTCGTATCTTATGCGTCAAACTAATCTTGCTAAAACTCCACAATCTACTGGACATTTAGCTGAAGTTTTACCAGCTATGACTGGTGTGGATAAGGCTGCGGGACGAATTGTAAATGGTGATCTGGTTGGTTTAAGCGCAGAATTTAGAGGAATGGAGATGGCGAGGGAGGAAAGTAGAGATGATGGTGAGTTGGCTGGTAGGATTGGAACTATGTCCACAAAGGAAGGTGAATTGAAAGCTGCGCTTGATTCAAATACGGGAGCTCAGAAAAATGTTACTGATGATAAAAAATTGGAATTTTCTTTGGCTGAACATTATAAGGATTTAGCTTCTATTGACGGGTTGAGTAAACATACAAGGCAATGTTATGAGATAATTGCTTTTGTTGCTAATATTGTTGATATTCTTCGTAGCTCTGAGGGTGGGCATGAAAGATACGTTGGAATTTTTGAAAGCTTTATAACTAAATTTGATGAAATTTTGAATAAGGATGATCTTGATTTTGATGAATTTAGTGGATTTATGAATTCGGATATATTTAATAATGCTATTGGAAAAGCACAAGGGGTAAATATGAAGAGATTGCGTAGAAGGAGATCGATTGTGAGGAAGTCATATAGTGGTGTATCATTGAGTAACAATCAATTCTACGCTGGAAATCTAGGGAGTTTTAACACTGCTGTGGCTGAATTAAAGAGTGTTGCCAGCAAGGATTCTTTTAGGATTGAAGATGTTAAAATGCCGGAATTAACTGGTGATGCTGAGGAGTTTGTTAATAAGAGGATGAGGGAATTGGGGAAATTTAATGGGTTACCTGAAAAACTTATGAAATTACAGACTAGTCATTATTTCAGTGAAGCCATAGCTCTTGTAAATAATTTTAATAATGAAGTGAAAAATATATCGCCTTCTTCCCCTGCTGGCATTGTGGTGTTTTATAGTCAAAAGTTTTTACCGTTTTATGAACAATTAGCACAATTTATTAATCAGCATCCAAGTTTTAAAATTTCTACTAAAGTTGAATATAATGGAGGAGATAAACCAGCAATTACTGATGAATTGAATTATATCCTTAATGTTACTGATTCTATCAGAGACACTCTTATTTGTGATTATTCTGATGTTGTTAGATTTAACACTGAAATTAAAGATGGTCAAAAAGCTGTGACTGTAGCTTCTTATAATGTTAGCAGATCTTTGGTGAATGCGCTTGAGGAGTTAAGGAAAATAACAGTAAGGTCAAGTCAGCAATCAGTTAATTGGGCTGCAAGTTTGACTGGTGCTAAAGGAAGAAAAAGCAATCGAGATAATTTGGATTTGGCTTTGTTAAAAGATTTGGAGGGAATGATACTTAAGTATCAAGAAGATGTCTTGTCTAAAGATGATTTGACTTTAGATCAACTTAGGACCTTTCTGGATAGTGATGATGTGAAAAAACTTCTTGGTTCAATGGAAGCGAGAGTTGAAAAGAAACGTGTTCGTGATGGGGATAGAAAAAGTCTAAGACCTTCGTTTAAAGCTGTACTTGATGCTTTTGCAGACTTAGATGCTAAATCTAGCGATGAGCCTTTGAAAATGTCTGATATACATACTCCTGAAAGTGTTACTGAAGTTGAAAACATTAAGCTTTCAGAAATTGATAAAAACCTTAGTGAGTTTAATAAGTTTTTGAAGACTGTGGATACTGAAAATATGAGTGATGAGATAAAAGCTCATGTGGCGGTATTTGCTAGAATGGAAAATTTATCTGGTCTTACGTCTGAAAATCTTGACAAGAAGAAAGAAGGTGAATTTCATTTCGCAACTCTCGATATTGCAGAAAATTTCATAAACACTTGTTACACTCCTCTTTTTGTGGCTTTGCAAACTCATTTTAAGGAAGCTAAATCAAACCTTGAATCTGAAACTGAAACAAATACGACTGAACTTCATAAAGCGCAAAAAAGAATGGATGAGATGAAAAAAATCGCAGAAGGATCCCCTCTTACTAGGCATTTAATTGAATTGCGTGAAAAGGATGTGGAAGCTGATAAGAGTGTGTTTGAGACTGCCAATGCTGAGGTTGAAAAGTTGGAGGAAGAATTGGAAAAAGAATCACTTGTGAGGCTTATTGCTAAAGGTGAAAACTTGTTTCCAGAATTTAAAGAATTGTATAGTCTTGCTGGACTTACTAAAAAGGATCGTATCCGTAGATTATTAAATGCAGATGATGAACTGATTAAAAAACTGACTCCAGAGATGTGTGGTGCTGAATTTCTTAATATGTTGGGGATGCAGGTATTTTCTCATACTACAGATGTAGAAGAACCGACTAGCGATAATTCTCTGCGTGAATTATTATCAAATATTGCTGAAATTGAAGGGCCTCAAAAAGAAATCAAAAGGGCTTTGGATATGGCCCATGATTTGATTTTTGAAAAACAGATTCTATCGGCAGATGACAGTGTAAAACCACAGCTTTTCAAAACTTTCACTTTAGATGGTGGTGATGGTTCCATGGGAATATCAAATCTTATACAAGGTCTGAAAGGACTTAGTGAATTAGATATGGTCAAGTCTGATAAAAAATTATCTAAATTAATTATTCAGATTATTGATAGTCTGAATAATATATTATCTAAAAACCTTGAGTTAGAAGGTAAAAATTTAAATGAATTACAAGGTGTATTGGTGGAGATAAACTTATATCTGAACGATAAATATGAAAAAGAAAAAGCAAAAAGAGCCAAGCTTGAAACTGAAATAGCTTCACGTGAAGAGTCTCTTATTGAAGCTAAAGCTAGGGCTGAAAAATTAAAAGCTGACTTGGAAGATAGAGAAAAAGAACCTATTGAGTTTGAGCTTTTGCGTGCTGCTGGATATGATTTGCGTGTGGAAGGTGGTGAAAATGGTGAAATCAAAGCCTGGGGGCAGGAATGGGCTGTGATTAAGGATGAAGATTCAAGAAAAGATATTATTGATGAACTGAAAGCTGTTGCTGCGTCTTTGAGAAAGGAAAATAATACTAATTATGAAGGTATTAAAACACCTGCAGGTACTTTGAGAACTACTGTGGAGGCTCTTTCTACTGATGATATTAAGGCTCTTATGAAAAATCCTGTTCCTGGATTAAATGATGCTTCTGTTGAGAACATGTCTATACCTGATGCTATTACGAAACTTGCCGCATTGAAAACAGCTTATACTTCGCCAACAAAGCCGAATAAAGCGCAAATGCTTCGTGCTGGATGGAAATCTGAGGATATTACAAAAGCTGAGAAAGAATATGCCAATGAAATGATGATTCACACTGAACGTATTGCAAATCTAAGCAAATTAGAGACCTTACTCAAGCGTGAAGCTGAGCAGTCCGAAGCTTTGTATAAATCTATGTCTGAGCTAGTTAAAGCTTTTAAATTTGCTGGTAGTTTCGGTTTGGATGAGGTTTTGCCTGAAAACTGGGATGGTATTTCAAATATATTATCTGATATCTCTGCTCGTAGAGAGAATTTTACTCATGATGATGTTTTTGCTTTGTTGAATGCTTATGAGGGATTGAGTGGGTTTATTTCTAACAAGGGTAACACCTCCTCTCTTATACAGAAATTGAATGCAACTAGGATGTCTATTGAGGCTTTTGGTGGGGATGGTGACGTGGTTGCTGAGAATATACGTAAAACTATGATTGATCTTGGTTATCCTGAGGTAGAGGCTACTGAACGTACTGTAATGATAGCCGATTCACTTAAATTGGATAGAACGGCCATTGCTACCGGTGTTGACGGTGAGGAGCTTGCTCAAATTGCAGAGAAAGCTACTGCACCTGTAACAGCTGCAATGCAACATGCGGCTTTTGCTGACTTGTATAAATCCGGTAAATTTATGATAAAACGTGGTGGTGAATTTGTGACGCTGGACAAATTGGTTGGCAGTGCTGATGATTTAGTGTCCCCTGACTCTCTGAAAAAACTTGTAGCGAATTTTAAATTAGAAGAATCTGCGGCTATATATGTGATTCATGAATTGGCTGCCGGTGGAGCTACTTCGCTGCAATGTCATGTTATTCGTGATGCTATGGTTGATAAAATTTTGCAACACAAAGGCAGTGACAGAGAAGGCAAGAATTTTTCTAAAACGGAGAGAATTAAAAGAGCTTATCAAGCAGCTGATGCTTTTATTACTGAGCAAAGAGATGGGCCGAGTATAGGCCATTATTTTAGAGATCACCAGCCTGAGCTTGATAGAAAAGAAAAAGGAAAGTCAAGAAGAGTTGCAGCAAAAAGAGAGTTGTATAGATTGGAAAGTAGGTCTAAAGAAGTAAAATCTCGTAAACATTTTGATAAACTGCTCAAGGCATGGAAAAAAGCACCTAAAGAATATAGGGGTGAAAGGCCTACATGGCTTTCTTATTATGTAGATAGATTTGAAGAAGGTTCTGGTGATTGGGTTAAATCTGCTCTTAGTACGGCAGCTGTGGAAGTGGGGCTGAAAGGAAGTATGAGGGTTGCAGGTAAACTTGCTAACTGGGGTGTGCGTGCATTGACTTTGGGGAGATTTAATCCAAAAGCACCTAGTTTGATCAAAAAATTGACAAGATTTAATATTGGTAAAACTTTTGGCTGGATGCATGGTAAATTTAGGGACAGTAGTGATCATACAGTTGGTATAAAAAACTTAAAAAAAGAGATTAAGAAAATTGATGAAGAAGTAAATAAAGATCCTAATAGTATAAAAATAGATGGCACGCAGGTAGATATTTCAAGTTTCTTTGTTGCTGAGAAAGCCAAGGCTGCTTAATAAATTCATATGTCAGATAAAAAAACAATTAGCGAACTGGAAGACGTGGTTTTGGAATCTGTTGTGAAAAGGCTGGATATGGATATGGGCAATAAATATTTGTTCGAAAAAGCCATGGGCTTACTGAAAGTCGGTGCGATGGAGCAATCCATAGCTAGTGCGTGGCGGAATATGAGCGATGAACAAGCTGTGCATTTCCAGGATTTCGTGGTGCAATCTGCCACTATCGAACCTGAGCTTTCGTCTAATATGGTTTTATTGAAATTTGCTAGTCTATACCCGGATTTGCGTGAAAAAATCTCTAAGGATTTGGATAAATATTTTGACGAATTTGTTGAAGGGTTTAATGGGTAGGGTTTCTTGAAACATTATCTATCTAATTTGTCGTAGATAGCATGCATTCCAATACTTATAAATAAAATATTGCCATCTTCAATAGGTTTGAATATGATTCGGTGTTTCATATCAACAGAAATGCTCCACAAAGTTTGTAGCTTTCCTTTTAATTTATGT
This sequence comes from uncultured Candidatus Peribacteria bacterium, assembly GCA_964406295.1. GTDB lineage: Bacteria > Patescibacteriota > Gracilibacteria > UBA1369 > LOWO2-01-FULL-3 > CAYORB01. The sequence goes on from CAYORB010000050.1 coordinate 6,168, forward strand.
AAACGAAGAGATGGGTGAAAAGGATTCTCCCTAAATAGAATTTCCTTCTTACATGCCTTTTTCTGTAGGCCTTTTGGCAAAATTAAAAATTGTCGTTTAAACTCATCATTATAGTGAATCTCCTTTACTTGCATTATTAAGCCATTAAATTAGCAAGAGAATCTAAGCGTGTAGTTTTTCCTGTCTTATAATCTTTTTCACTCTTCTTGCTCATTTTCACAAGTTCATTTTCTGAAATCAATTGTTCTTCAATATCAATAATATATAAAATATACGAACTAATAGATTTGTTAGCCTTTTTCGCACGTTCTTTAATATATTGTTTTTTGCACTCAGGAAGAGAAATGCTTAATACTGATCTCATAATTTTATATTTTAATTAAACTGTAATACAATTGTATTACAGTTTGGTGGGAAGATCAAGTTTATAAGGTAATACTAGGAAAATATTGTAATAGTACAGAAATTTGCGAGTCTATACCAAGATTTGCGTAAAAAAATTTCTAAGGATTTAGACGGGTATTTTGATGACTTTGTTAAGGGGGTTAATGGTTAGGGTGTCTTTGAATTATTTCTAAGCAAAAGTAATAAAACTCCCACCATTCTCTCTTTTTCTTTCGGATGACTTTCCGCAATAAGATATCCCTAAAAATTTGGAACCATATTATGAAAACTAGTTTCTGAAAATTCATTCAATTTATTTTTGAAGTACAAACCTTTGAATCATGCAGACGAAGGAAGAAAGATCAAATGGTATTGG
>CAYORB010000051.1:0-6903 GCA_964406295.1 uncultured Candidatus Peribacteria bacterium
ATAAAATATTTTGTTTCATCGCCTACACAAAATATGCGGTTTCGTTCGCTTGCAGCTCACTCACCCATATTTTTGCATGTTTGAGCGCTTAGCGCTATATTTTAACAGGCACAAACTTCACCAATAATATAAAAATGCCTATAGATAGACAAGATGAACTATTCTACCTAGTAGATAAAAACGACAAAGAGATTGGTTCAATTACGAGAAAACTAGCTCATTCAAGCAAATCAAATATTCATCGTTCGATTGGAATATTTTTATTAAATGAAAAAAAAGAGATGTTGATGCAAAAGAGAAGTCAACAAAAAGACATGAACGCTGGAACGTGGTCATATGCAGTTGGTGGACACGTCACTTATGGTCAAACCTACGAACAAACAGCAAAACAGGAATTAAAAGAAGAACTTAATATTGAAGCAGATTTTAAATTTGTGACAAAAAAGTTAATTAAAACAAAAAATGAAACGGAATTTTGCTGCTTCTATCAAGCACAAATATCCTCAAAAACACCTTTAATGCTAGATAAATATGAAGTAGACGAAGTTAAATGGGTTAAATTAAACAAATTACAAGAATTTATTGATACTCATGATATTACCGATTGGACACTTGATGGCTTACAAGCTGCAAATTTCATATAAATCTAAAACCTTGTACAGCGTTTTACAGATAATGGTACAATGATTTTGATTTTTCAAACTATTACAATGTCTAAAAAACAAAGCAATAAAAAAGACTATATTGATGAGCATGAAGAATGGCAAAGGCATCAATTTAATCCTGGCCATTTCACGGGTGGACGAATTCCAATCTGGATCAAAAAACCTTGCAATAGAAAAAGATTAGGTAAAATCTTTTTAATATTCGGCCTATTTTATAGCGGCTGGACAGTTTTCAATATTATTCAATTAGGTAAATTAGAGCAAGCTACCGCACAAATCGTGTCAGCCATTTTTCTTGGTTCCACTGCAATCATTTTCATATGGGCGGGAATCAAATTAATAAAAAAATCTTAATAGTAATCCATGAAAAAATCATTCTTTATCGCAGGTATAGTATTTTATTTTTTAATCACAATATCAGTTGTTTACGCTTGCCAACCATGTGGTTCATCATTGAATTTCGAAGAGACAGCAGCAAAAGCAGATCTAATAATTATCGGCCAAAGAACTGATTTCTCTTCAAATGAGCAAGATTCATTTAGCAATCTTCCAGATTCTATCAATGTAAAAATATTTGAAATTTTAAAAGGCGATATCAAGCAAAATGAAATCATCATAAATAGCTGGAATGGTATGTGCGGATATGGCATTACCGTAGATGATGCCATATATGTAATGTTCCTTCAAGAAAAAGTGGAGATATACGATGCTATTGATTCTGGTTGTTCTATCAAAACCTATTTAATTGAAGATGATAAGGTCAATTTTGAAGGGAAAAAAATATTAATTGATGAATTTGTCAATAAATTAGGACCACAAGCATCAAGACAGGTCCTAGACAACAAAGCAAATTTACAATTTTCATTACTCTATTTCATTATCCCGTCAGCACTAATCATATTATTTTTCATAATGACTAAAACAAGAAATTAATTTCAAGACATTGTCACATTTTATGAGGATTTATTAAGTGAATAAAATCAATCAAATATTATAAATCATATAAACCAACAACTATGACTGAATTACCATCAAGTCCAGATTATTCTCCAGAGTTATTTGAATTAATGAGCGATCAAGAACTTGCAAACACATGGCATGAATTGAGCAACAGAAGACCTATAAACCCTCATCATCATGATCCTGATTTTCAAACATTTTGCAAATTTTTAGTGAAAAAATTTGAAACACCTACAATTACATCTTCAGCCGCAAAAGAGGCAGGTTATCCTTGTCTTGCTGAAACCATGATGAATAGATAATTCATCTGCCTACTCTTAATTATTCAAAATTGAACAAAATCATAATCATAGAACCACCACAAAATTGCTGGGCAAAAGCATATAATATAATCGCCTTGCCTTTTCCAGAGACACTTGATTCTAGTGATTGTCTCCATCATGACGGTGTATTAATAAGAGATGCAAGCCTAATGTTCCAGGATAAATGAAATATAAAATAAATTAAAGCAAGCATTAAAAAATGTCACAAATACAAATACTTGATTTAGACTCACAAAAAAACAAAACACATCTAAAAAATGTAATTTTCCCCATACAAACACATTCAAACAAAATTATCGAAATAAAAACAGGAAAAGAAAATTTAGAAAACTGTGATGGAATTTTCACTTCTAACTATAATAATTTTTCTTTAGGAATAAAAACCGCTGACTGTGCCGCAATAGCTATTTATGATAATGAGAAATATGGAGTGATACACGCTGGCTGGAGAGGATTAGTAAATGGGATTATTGAGAAATTTCTTAAAGAATTTACTAATCCAAAAATTTTCATTTCACCCTTATTAAATGAATTCGAAATTCAGAAAGATGATTGTTATAGGCTTATTGAAAAAAAATTCGGTGAAAAACATTTTCGCATTAAAAAAGAAAATAATAAAGAAATTATAATTTTCAAATTCCAAAAAGCTATAGAAGAAGTTCTACCAAATAATGCAGTTTTTGATCCCAGAAACACTTTTGAGAATAAAAATTTAGCTTCTTGGAGAAGAGATAAAGACAAAAAAAGAAATTTCACTATTATCAGGTGGATTTAGCATCTATCTCAAAGACACCAAAAACTTACCCATAGCATCAACACCATCTTTAACTAAAGCCTTAATAGCTTGTGTGCAACAAATAGCAATATCAACCTTACCCTTAAGAAAATCCACATCCTCCTTTTCTTGAATACCAAACCCCATAGCAATAGGTAAGTTAGTATTTCGTCTACACTTGGAAATATATTTCTCTTCTTCTTCTCCAAATTTAGTATGTGCTCCTGTTACACCAATTCGCGCCTGACAATAAACAAAACCTTTAGCCTTTTCAGATATTTTTCGCATTCGTTCTTCTGTAGTAAGTGGCGTAAACATAAAAATTGGAGCAATACCATATTTATCACAAGCTTCAACATATTCATCAGACTCCTCCACTGGTAGATCCGGTAGAATAATACCTCTCACACCAGCTTCAGCTGCATCCTTTACAAAATTATCAATTCCATATTTATAAGCAATATTAAGATAAGTCATAAATACAAAATTAATTTCCGGATGAGACTTACAAACTTTACTAGCAAAATCAAAACACTGAGAAACTTTCACACCATTTTTTATAGAATCCTGCTGAGCTTTAGTGAAAAATGGACCATCCGCTTGAGGATCAGAAAAAGGAATCTGTAATTCGACAATATCAACTCCAACCTTCGACATCTCTTTTACAGATTCAAGACAAACATTCAAATCAGGATATCCAAGAACCACATGAGAAACCAAAAGTATGTCTTTTTTCTTCAAATCATTACGAATGTTTTGTTCTATTTGAGTCATGCTTTATATTGTTTTGCTTTATCTTTAATAAAATCTTCCCAATTTCTATCACCATAAGCCTCTGCGATAGTAAAAATATCCTTATCACCACGACCAGATTGGTTAATGATAACAATGTCGTCTTTAGTATATTTATCAATTTCCTTAAAACATTGAGCGAAGGCGTGAGTAGATTCCAGAGCCGGAATAATACCTTCCTTTTCCAGCGTGAGTTTATGAGCCTCCATAACCTCCTCATCAGTTGCTGCCTCAAACCTTGCACGCTTAACATCTCGCAAAGCACACATAATAGGGGAGACACCAGCATAATCAAGACCAGCAGAAATTGAATGAGTATCCTGAAGCTGCCCATCTTCATTCTGAATAAAAAAAGTTTTATAGCCCTGAGCCTTACCAACACTCGCACAATCAAAAGCTAAACGCACAGCATGATCACCAATTTTCTTACCCCCTCTTCCTCCAGCCTCAACTCCAATAAGTTCCACATTTTCATCATCAACAAATCCCTGGAAAATTCCAGCAGCATTAGATCCACCTCCTACACAAGCATAAACAGCATTTGGAAGCTTCCCTTCCTTTTCCATGATCTGGGATCTTGCTTCATCACCAATGACTTTTTGAAATCTCGCCACCATTTCAGGAAAAGGATGTGGTCCACACACAGTCCCAAGCAGATAATGAGTATCATCAATATGCACAAGCCAATCCTTCATCGCTTCATTAATAGCATCTTTCAAAATACCACCACCACTTTTTACAGGCACAACCTTGGCACCAAGTTTTTCCATCCAAAAAACATTCGGTCGCTGGCGATTAACATCCTCCTCTCCCATATAAATCACACATTCCATACCAAGATAAGCAGCCATCGTAGCTGTCGCCACTCCATGTTGACCAGCACCAGTTTCAGCAATAATTCGCTTTTTCCCTAAGCGTTTAGCAAGCAAACCCTGTCCTAACACATTATTGAATTTATGAGCTCCAGTATGATTGAGATCCTCTCGTTTTATATATATTTTAGCCTTGTCAAAATGCTTAGTAAGATTCTTTGCATACATCAAAGTCGTAGGCCTCACAGAAAAATTATTCATCTCCTCATGAAATTCCTTCCAAAATTCAGGATCATCTTTAATCCCATTGTAACCATCAATAAGCTCCTCAATCACCTCATGCAAAATCTCAGGAATAAATTTTCCACCATAATCACCAAAATATCCATTTTTAGCCTGGAATAAAGGATGTGTCATATTTCTATATCAACATTTAATTAAAATAAGAATATCACAACAATTTCCAAAAAACAGGAGAAAAACAAGTTGCCACTCGATTTAATGTGACTTGACGTATCAACCTAAGGTGATATAGGGTCTTATTGATTAACCAGATAAATAAATATTATGGAAAAACAAAGAGAAATTGTAGTTGCATGTGGACTCCCATTTGCAGGACAAGAAGATTTAGCAGAACAACTTAAAAAACGAGGTTGGCACAGAGAAGCGTTAAACGATCAAATGAGAGAAGTAAGTCAAGAATCACATATTCATCATATGGCTAAACTTAAATGGAGTGATAATATGCAAACCATGGGTTATAACGCAATGGCTGCATTATGCGAACCAACGACAGAAGCATTACACCATCATGTGATAGATGAAGCTATAAAATATTGCGCAAGAAACATAAGATATCGATTAGATAAAACAGACCTCCGCACTATTATTGATTTCAATGGTTCCAGCAGAGAAGATAGGGAAAATTTACTTGCATCACTTCAGCTTACAAATAAACAAGTTACAGCTGTCCACATGGACACATCACCAGAAGTATGCGCACAACGAGCCCAACATGCTCAAGAGAATGGAGATGAATCCGCTAAAAATTTCGATCCAGAAAGTATACGTCAAGCAACATTTCAAGCTATACGAGAAAACGAAGGTTTTGGTGAAATCATCAGAATAACAGGTGACGATGAAGGACTAGTAACACTTGAAGAAGCTGGTATAGATACACAAAAACATTTATTAGACTGGTTTAAAAAAGTGCTTTATTTCTAACCAATCTTCTTACAATGTCATAACCTTCCACATAGCATTGGCTACTTCTCCTCTCGTCATGCCTTTCCCAGGATTTCCTTTGCTTATAATTCCCAATTCCTTTGCAGTCTCAATATATGGCACATACCAAGCCTCACCATCCTCAGCATCAGGCACATCCTCATCCATTGCTAGAAATAACATCTTCAAAAACTCAGCTTGATTAACATCATTATCAGGTCTCAAAGTCCCATCATCATTACCGCTAATCGCCCCATTTTTATAAAGAGTAAAAACATAATCTAAATACCAGGCATCATCTGTAACATCAGGAAATGGATAATCCACACCTGAGTTTTTCAATTTAAGTTCAGCTGCAGAAACAATGAATTTCGAAGCTTCAACCCTAGAAACAACTTTTTGAGACTTATAAGTACCGTCGTCATAACCGGCAACAACATCTTTATCCCGCAAATACATAATCGCTTCATAATATTTGTGCTTTTCACTCACATCAGCAAAACCTTTTTCTTCATCATAAATATTAAACCATTTTGAATAATAAGTTTTTCCATCATAAACAACTTTCAATCTATCTCTTCCATGAGATAGTTTTGAAAAAGATTTAGAAAGACGAGCAACACCACCGAAATAAGACCATTTGATAATAGGATCTTTAACTCTTACATTATTTTGCACAGATGTAACCACAATTTCCCCAGCAAAAGCATCAGTATAATAATCTCCATATTGATCTTTCATCGATAAAATAAATTTCCCTTTCCCACCAGCTTCATACATATCTTCCATTTCAAATTCAAATTGAAGAACAGGAGGATCTTCAACCACAATTTCAACCGGTAATTCCTCGATCTCCTCAACAACAACCTCCTCAATTTCCATCACAGCTTCTTCCTCTACAACTTCTTCCACAGGCTCTTCTTCAATCTCAAGAATATCTGAAGTATCAGACACATAGGAAACAGCCTCATGTCCAATCTCTTCATCAGTTTCGAGAACCACCACAGATACAGCAGCAGAAGAATCTAAATGAGTTTGCACAAACTCCAAAGGATGCAAAGTTGTAGCAATACCCTTTGCTTGACCAAGACCAGCATTTACAGCCTCAAAGAAAGAGTAACCAGCTTCACTCGCCTCAGACCAAGTAAATGGCCAAAAAGGATGCCATGGAGCATCATCATTATCGATTTGAAAATGTAAATGAGGAGTAGTAGCAGTACCAGTTGCTCCTGAAAGGGCAATTTGTTGTCCTTTTGTAACAGTATCTCCAATAGACACTAAATTCTCACTATTATGGCTATATGAAGAGTAAATAGGCCCAGATTCACCAGGCACATTGTTGTGAACTAAAA
>CAYORB010000052.1:0-6794 GCA_964406295.1 uncultured Candidatus Peribacteria bacterium
TTGCCTTGGTTTCGGAAAAATCGCAAAAACTTTGTTTTTGACCAAGCCGATTGTTTCCTCAAACATACTTGGCTAAAATTAATTAGATAAGTTCAATATTATATACAACAATTGTTTTTAGTTTGAGAAGATGAGACCGCTTTGTTAAACTCATAGTATGGAAAAAATACGAATTTCAGTGATCTTTGGAGGGCGTAGTGGTGAACATGAAGTTTCTTTGGTATCTGCGACTTCTGTCATTAAGGCTTTAGATAAGGAAAAATACGAAATTATTGAAACTGGTATTACAGTGGATGGTACTTGGTATGTTGGTGATAATTGTTTGGAGAAGTTCAAGAAACAGGATTATGAAGGACTTGAAATTTTGTCTTTTGAGATGGACGCTAAAGCTGAGAATAGGCCGGATATTTGTTTCCCTGTTTTACATGGACCTTTTGGTGAAGATGGTACGATTCAAGGTTTAATGGAAATGTTACAGATGCCTTATGTTGGATGTGATGTTATGGGGTCAGCTGTAGCGATGGATAAATTACAATGTAAAAGGGTTTGGCAAGCTGCTGGATTACCTGTTGTGGACTGGGTGGATTTTACTAGAAGGGAATGGCAAGAAAATGCTGGACTAATATATGACAAAATTATTGAAGATATTGGTATCCCATGTTTCGTAAAACCAGTTAATATGGGGTCTTCAGTCGGGATAACAAAGGTGAAAGACAAATCTCAACTCAAGACAGCCATTGATTTAGCGGCTGCATTCGATAGGAAAATTATGGTGGAAAAGGCTATAAATGTTCGTGAAATTGAATGTGCAATTTTGGGAAATGAGGATCTTGAGGTCGCTCCTTTGGGAGAAGTGTTGGTTGGAGGAGAATTTTATGATTTCAATGACAAATATATAGATGGTGTTTCAACTACTGACGTACCAGCTAAGCTTGATGATAAGATGATGGTAGAGGTGAGAAAGAATGCTGAACTTGCTTATCGTACAGTTGGCTGCTGCGGATTAGCTAGAGTTGATACTTTTATTGATCAAGATAATGGTGATATATATTTGAATGAAATAAATACTATGCCAGGATTTACATCAATCAGTATGTATCCAAAGATGATGGCAGCTCATGGTATCCCCTATCCTGAACTGGTTGATCGTCTTATAACACTTGGTTTTGAGCGCTTTGAGGAAAGACAGAAAAATAAAATTGTTTTTAGTAGTGACAGTGATTGGTTTAAGGGGTGATAGCTTTTAGCTCAACTCTTGCTTTTGGTGGTTATTTTCTTTATATTTTTTTAGCTATGCGAATCTTTAGACGTATTAAAAAAAAATCTAGCGACAAGTACTTTTTAGCCTTGGACATTGGTACCGATGTGATTCAAGCTTTAGTGTGTGAAGTTGAAGGCATTAAAGTGAAAATACTTGGTGTGGGGAAACGAAATCAAAAGCTTGGTGATATGCAGAATGGAGTTGTGACAGACATCGCTTCGGTTATCAATAATTGTCATGCAGCTATACGAGAAGCTGAAAATATGGCAGGTGCAATTACAGAGAAAATGATACTTGGGATTTCAGGTGAATTGGTTAAAGGAGCAACTTCTACAACAAGTTATATACGAAGAGATGCTAGTACTAAAATGGATTTGGCAGAATTGAAAAATATTGTGCATAAGGTGCAATGGAGGGCTTTTGATCAAGTACGAAATCAAATGGCTGATGAAACGGGATACAATGAAATTGATATAAAACTGGTAAATGCAGCGATTGTTGATATACGTATAGATGGATACAAGGTGTCTAATCCAATTGGATTTCAAGGAAAAGAAGTTACGTTGAGTATCTACAACGCTTTTGCCCCGCTTGTTCATTATGGAGCTCTACAAACTATAGCAGCGGAAATAGACAAAGAATTATTATCAATTGCAGCAGAACCTTATACCCTTACAAGGTGCATGAATCACGAAGATGCTGGTCAATTTGCTGCGATTTTTGTTGATATTGGTGCAGGTACTACAGATATTGCCATAGTTAAAGATGGATCTGTTGAAGGTACTAAAATGTTTACTTTAGGTGGACGTACTTTTACGAAAAGACTGGCTCAATCTCTGAATATTTCTTACAAGGAAGCAGAAGAAATTAAATTACTATACAGTCAGGATAAACTTGAACGACAATCTCATAAAATAGTTCGTGAAGCCATAAAAAGTGATTGTGACCTTTGGCTTTCTGGTGTTATTCTGACCCTGGAATCTTTTGAAAATATAGATGAATTACCGTGTAAAATTCTTTTATCAGGAGGCGCTGCTCATCTACCGGAAATCAAAGAGATTCTAGAAGGTCGAGAGTGGTTTAAATCCCTTCCGTTTAGTCGTAAGCCACAAATTAATCTATTTCACCCCAAAATGATAACCAGTGTTATTGATGAAACAAAATTATTAAAAGATCAGCAAGATATAATACCTATGGCCTTGGCAAATCTTGCAATTGAATTAACCTCAAAAGAACAACTATTAGCAAAAGTTCTCAAAAAAGTTGTTCGCCTAATGCAAATATAAAAAAATCCTTCATGTCCTCAGAAGAAGAAAAAAAAGAAACAGAAATTATTTCTAAGAAAAAAATTATTTATTTAGAAATCGATGATGAAGTAACTTCAGTGTGTGAAAAAATAGAAGCCATGCCCGGAAAACACATCTATATGGTTACGCCTAAGCGTTCTATTATTTTTCAAAGTATAGTTAATTTGAAAATTCTTAAGAAAAAAGCTGGAGATACGAATAAAAAAATCTATTTTATCACTAATGACAAAAATGGAATTCATCTTGCTCAAAAAGTTGGTATTTCTGTTTATAATAAAGTTAATTCCAGTGGGAAACCTGCGATTTTCTCAACTGATCTTGGGGATGATAGATTAAGGATAACTCCACTTAGTGCTAGTGTAAATGCTGTAGAAGATGACACTCCAACCAGAATCACTGAACGAAAACTGTCTATTAGTGAAGTTTTGAGAAAAAAAAGAGGTCGTAAAGACACGAATGTATCATCAATTGGTTTAGTAAAAAATAAAAAAATAAAAAAGAAAAAGCTTGTATTATTGGCTCCCAATAGACATGCTCTTATTTCGTTGATATCAGTTAGCACTTTGATTTTATTGTTTATTATTTATATAGCTTTGCCTGGAGCGACAATTTATATAACCCCCACTGCCAGTAAATTGGAAAAATCCGTAAATATTATTTTGGCAGATTATAAACAAAATCGTGCTGAACTTGATACTTCATCAGCCCATATAATTCCAAGTTATCCCATAAAAACATCTGTTTCAAAAACTATTACTCATGTTTCAACAGGTAAAAAATTCTCAGATAAAGCTGCAAATGCTAGTGGAGTTATAACAATTTATAATACCAGCAAAAATTCTTGGCCTCTGGTCGCAAAAACACGATTTCAAACTGAAAATGGCCTAGTTTTTAGAATTAATTCCCCTATAACGGTTCCAGCTGCTACCTCTGAAGGTCCTGGTACGGTTGATGCTTTTGTTATCGCAGATCAAAATGATGCTCATGGTATAATTGTAGGAGATAAAGGCAATATTGGTATAACTAGATTTTTCTTGCCTGGTCTAAAAGAAGATAGTAGGTCAAAACTTTATGCTGAAAATAAGGAGTTTTTTACAGGCGGCATTACTGATTATATTACATATGTAAGTGCAGAAGATATAGCAGCGGCTAAAACTTTATTAAAAAATGAATTGGTCAAAAATGCAATTGATGTTCTTAAGGAAGAAGTTAATACAAAAAGTTTAGCTTTAGAAGAATCAGGCCTATTTACATTATTAGAAGGGGAAAATGCTGTGAAATTGGGTGAATCTATTATCAATGTTGATGTAAATTTGGAAGGACAAGAGATTTCAGAATTTACAATTAGTGGAAATCTCGAAGTTAGTGGGATCTACTATCCTCATGATGCGATGTTAGACATACTGGTTGAAGAATTGACTTCCAAAAAGAGCCCATATAGAGAGTTGGTTACAGTAAATGAAAATTCAACGAGTTATAGGATTTTTGAATGGGATGAAACTCGTGGGAAAGTGAAATTAACAGCCAATATCAAGGGAATTGAGCAATTTGATATAGATGCTAAAAAGGAAAATGGAGCCAAACTTTTAGAGAGTATAAAAGTACATATTGTTGGCAAGGGCATAGAAGAAGCTAAACTTTATATACAAAATTTATCAGAAGTTAACAAAGTAGAAATAGACTCTTGGCCAGCCTGGTCCCCTACAATTCCAAGTATTCCTGATAATATTGAATTTGAAATCAGAGATGCCTTATAGTAAAGTGATTGCTGAAAAAGAGAAAATATAGTATAATTGGAGTATAAAAATAAAAATAAAAAATATGAAAAATTCTAGATTTGCAAAGATTTTTGCTATTATCAGTGGTGCTGCGTTGATTTCTGTTGTGCTTATTGGGATAAGTACGGCCTCTGGTACCGCACCTTCAGTAGCCCCTCCAGGTGATGGGGTAGTTCCTACTTTTGCCGGTTTGAATGTGGATGGTAACATCAATTTTTCAAATGGGACTGTGTTTTTAAATGAACTCCCTAATAATCTTGTTATAGGAGATTCTAGTTTAGTTGTTGATTCTGGTGATTTGCTAATTGGTGATGGTGATCTAGATCTAATTGGTGATATGGTTGTAAGATCTGGGACTGATGCTTCACCTAATGGATCTTCTGCTTTTAAAATAACTAATGCAGGACGGTCAGTAATTATTGATACAAACGAGATAATGTCTATTGGAGGGAAATTATATTTAAATCATGACTCTGACCAAGATGTTCAAATTGGTAATAATGCACATCCAAGTAACCTTGAGGTTAATGGTGAAACAAGGATTAACAATTTTTTACGCGCAGAAGGTTTACAAGTAACTGGTCATAGTGTTTTAGATTCTATTGCTTCTAACAGAATTGCAGCACGTGATGATTTGTATTCCAATACCAGTCTTACTTCTCAAGGTACTTCTAATTTAATTGGTCCCACAACAATCTGGGATTTAGAGGTGCCATTTGGAGCTAGTATAAATGTTGAAGGAAACATAAACCTTCCATTTGAATATGTAAGTTCAAATTTTAGTTTCAGCTCAAGAGGATCTCATGCAAGTCCAATTCCAGCAGTTTGTCCAGCAGGATCTAAAGTCGTTGCTTGTCATGTAAAATTTAATCTAGGCAAAAACTATGTGATGGGTTCTGGGGTTTCATATGATGAAGACTCTTGTGTTGGAACATACTATCACACAACTCAGGGTAGAAGAGTAACTGGTACTGTAAAAGCTACTTGTTTATAAATCTGATTCTTTATATTCTTCAAGTAACAATTGAACATTTTCGATACAAGCGTTTTTTACAGCTGCATTTTCAATATTCTCACATGGAGCGGCATCCATATTTTCAGCTGCTTGGTTCATATAAATTCCCATAGTACATTGAGAATTGAAATGTTCTTGTTTCAATAAGTCACAAGCACCTATGTCCCCAGCCTCTACGATTTCGCTAATTTTTTCTTTCTCTGCAGCCCTTTCACTTTCTAATTCAATTTTATCTAAAATATTCTGTACCAAGATTTCGCATTTTTTTGCAGTATTTTTCTCTTTTATTTTTTCACAATCTGACATTGTTGATGCTGTGCTCATTATTATTGAATCATCTACTTTTGTATGACAATCTTCTTTTTGCTCTGAATTTGTAACGGTATCACATAGGTCTTTATCCATAGTACGAACAGCTAAAACAACAGTATCAACATCTAATTGTTCCTCAACCGTCTCAGCAACAAAGCTTTCAGTTGGAGATTCTGAGATGGTTTCGTCTGAATTAGATCCACCATTACAAGCAACAAAAATTAGAGCTATAAGTAAAAAAGGTATAAGTTTTTTCATAGTTTTTTTTGTAAATGAGTACTACTAATCTATATTAGCGTAGTTTATTTTTCAAGATCATGATGCAATATAATCTGGAATTGAGCTAATAAAAAAGAAACAAATCTATTTCACAGATTCATCTCTTTTTTCTCCTACTTTTATTTTTTTAAAACTCCACTCTTTACATTCCCAGTTTTTTTCGAATTTCTTCTGCTTTATTGCTGTCTTCCTGCTTCTTACTTGTCAAAACTACATCAGATTCAAGATCCATCCATTCCTGATAATGTTGATTAGCAAGTTTTTCTAATTGAGGCACGTGTTTTTTTGAAAGAGCAGCGAATTTTTGCTTCTCTTCTTCAAATATTCTTATCAATTCATCAATCTGTCCCTGCTTTAATTTTGGAATAGAATCAATAATTTTCTTTTTTTCGTCTTTTGAAAGTGAAATTGAACTAGCCAATAATCTCAAAAAATAATTTCCATCAAATTTTAAAGAATGCTTAGGGATTTTAACTGTCAACTCCTTTGGTAATTTAGTACCAAGTTGGAAATTTGCCGGAGTTGTATCTTCTGGCACTGCGCCAGGCGCTCCAGGAGGAACTGGTGGATACACTCCGCCTCCTGGTGGCGGTTGATATCTTCCCTGCTGAGCAGGTGGAAACCCTCCCCCTTGCTGTGGTGGTGGTTGATATCCCCCTTGTTGTGCTGGTGGAAAACCTCCTCCCTGTGGTGGTGGTTGATATCCCCCTTGTTGTGCTGGTGGAAAACCTCCTCCCTGTGGTGGTGGTTGATATCCCCCTTGTTGTGCTGGTGGAAAACCTCCTCCCTGTGGTGGTGGTTGATATCCCCCTTGTTGTGCTGGTGGAAAACCTCCTCCCTGT
>CAYORB010000053.1:0-6633 GCA_964406295.1 uncultured Candidatus Peribacteria bacterium
ATGTGATTTTTTGACCATATTCTTGACAAACCTCAGTGCATTGTTGTATGCTCTTGTTTATTAATCCCCCCATATTATGACCATAGGAGAGCAACCTAGTAGGTTTGTATTAGGGCCTAACACTGAGGTAGGTCTTAAACCTCCTGTGAGACCGGCGCCTCCTGCTTATGAAATTAAACCCGTGATAGGCGACATCGGTGTTGTTGAAGGTGGAAGAAGAGGTGTGAGAGAGTTACTATCAGACTTGCTTCAAAAACTTACTCAGATGCCACCAGGTCCTGCTAAACGTGGACTTGGTTTACATATAGTTGACAGACTTGATGAATTGAGTGAACAGATTGATAGTAAAACAGGTAGAGCGATTCAAGAGCAAATACAACAAGCTTGTGATCGAATACGAGCAGGATTATCAATAATTCCAGGCGGTTTGAAAGATTAAGATGAACCTCCTCTTATACCTGTGAAACCCTTTTTGGTTTTACTAGTATATAAGCTGAAATGGAAGCAACTATTGGAATTAAAATCACCAAAGATATTGCACCAATGAAGGTTCGTGTGAGTTCCAAAGCAATAAAATCCATATTTATAAATTCTGATAAAGTACTTCCTTTGCTTATTGAAATATAAACAAGAAAAGGCAAGGCCGATGCTATATAAGCAAATAATAGAGTGTTTATCATAGAACCAAGCACATCTTTCCCCACTTCCATACCTATTTTATAAACTTTTTTGAATGTTTGTGGAGTTTTTTCAATAGCTTCAAATACTGCGGATGCTATAGAAATAGCTGTATCTATCAAAGCACCAACTGCGCCTATAAACAATGAAGCTATTAGAATATCCGATAAAACGATGTTATCATACATTATTCCAAGCATACGAAACTCTTCTCCAGGACTATTTCCAAGTTGAGAAAGATTTCTGAAAAGATATGTTATAAAAATTGAAACTAAATAGCCAATTAAGATTGATATTACTGCTGATAATGATTTTTTGTTGAATCCGTGTATGAGTGGAATAGTCAAAAGTGTAGTTATTAGTATGAAAATAAAACATGACAGCAATGGTGAATATCCAAGTCCTATCATATTTAGAAAAATGAAATAAAAAAGTCCCATAGAAATAATCACTGAAAGTATCGCAGTTAGCCCTTTTTTACGAGCGATAAATATAGTGACAACTGCAAATATTATAAAAATATAAATAAGACCATTTTCATGGTAAAAATCCACTGTTTCATAATTAACTTCCCCTGTTTGATTATTAATTCCTTTGTAAATTAAGATTTCACTTCCAATTTCATAAACATTGAAATTATTCATTGAACTTAGAAATACTGAAATAATCTCACCTTTTTCTTCGCCTGAATTTGCTGCAACTGTGAATAGTTTTTCTTCCCTATCTAAGGTTTCTATATCCTTTATTTCTCCATTAATGAACTCATGGCTAAAATTACCATCTTGCTCAACTGGAACTATTAAAGGCGCTTGTTTATAAATAACCGCAACAAATATAATTGTTGAGACTGCTAGTAAAGCGTATAGATATGTGAAATATTTTTTAATTTTCATCATTTGGAATCATAGCATATTCTAGATTGTTTTACTTTGTAATAATTTATTCCTTGGCTAATACGTTTAATTCTGGTCTACTATAATTATCAAGAATGAATTTAATCTAAATAATCATGAATGAAGTATGGCTGTACACGTTAATTAGTGTTTTTATTGTAAGTATACTTTCGCTTGTTGGAGCACTTATTATTGTTATCAATCAAAAATATTTAAAGAAAATCTTATTATTCATGGTTTCTTTTTCAGCAGGTGCAATGCTTGGTGATGTTTTTGTGCACATGCTTCCTGAATTGATTGGTGAAGGGCATTTCAATTTTAATTCTTCACTTTATATATTGCTTGGTATTTTAATTTTCTTTGTTTTGGAAAAAATTATTCACTGGAGACATTGCCATTTAACTGCTACTAAAGACCATACTCATCCTTTGGCGTTTATGAATTTGGTAGGAGATGCTGTACATAATTTCATTGATGGTATTCTAATCGCAGGTAGTTTTCTTTTAAGTATACCTGTTGGAATTGCCACAACCGTTGCGGTTATTCTTCATGAAATCCCTCAAGAAATGGGAGATTTTGGAGTTTTATTACACTCAGGTATGAAAGCTAAAAAGGCTATGCTTTTTAATTTCTTCTCTGCATTAACAGCTATAGCAGGTGCTGTGATTGTTTTATTAATTGGACATAAACTTGATGTTGCAGGAATTATAATTCCAATGACAATGGGAGGATTTATTTATATTGCTAATGCTGATTTAATTCCTGAACTTCATAAAGAAACTAAGGTTCGAAATTCAATTTTACAATTGATAAGTTTTATTGCAGGTGTAGGGATAATGTTTTTGTTACTATTATTACCGGGGCACGGACATAGTCATGATGAACACCATGATCACGTACATGAAAATCATATAGAAATTGAGAATCAAGAGATTGGTGTAAATTCTTTTTAGTATAATTCAAAAATACTGTAGTATATTTATGTTTTATTGAAAGAATTTATTGTAAATTATTCTGATGAGAAAAATACCTGTTACAATGGCTACCCAACATCCGGATAATGCTGGGAAAGCTTATTTTAACAATAAACGTTTTTTCTCTGCACAGGATGAAATTGAAGAATGTTTTAGATGTTTTTCTGAACTTGGTGTTGAAGAATATATGTGGGACTGGGAAGGTAAGTTTGTAGATGAAGCTGTCATGGATAGGCTTTATAATTTGCATCATGATTTTTTTAGTGAGAATCAAATTGGACGTGATCTCTTTCTGACTTTCCGTATACCAAATATTTGGCTGGAATCCAGTCATAAATTGCCTAGGGCTTTTATGAATATGATCACTGCTGAAAATGCAGCTAAAACCTACAAATTCCATTCACCTCCGCTGTTTGAGGTGATTCTGCCTATGACAACAAAGGCTTCTCAATTGATTTACCTACAGAAAACTTTTGCGAAAATTTCAAATGCCACAGAGGATATTTTTGATATGAAAACGAATCTAAAAACAATTGATGTAATCCCTTTATTGGAAGAATTTTCTGTGATCTCAGGAGCGAAAGCTATATTAACAGAGTATGTAGATTTTTTGAAAGATGAATACGGTATCACACCTGAGTATATGAGAGTATTTACTGCCAGAAGTGATCCAGCTATGAATGCTGGACTTTTACCAGCGAAATTGGTCTCAAAACAGGCGATTAGTATTTATCATGAGTTTGGAAAAGAAAGAGGAATAGAAATGTTCCCGTGGATTGGCGGTGGATCGTTGCCTTTCCGTGGCGGAATAAATCCTGAAAATACAAAAGCTGTCTGTGATGAATATGCTGGTGTGGGGTCTTTGACTGTGCAAAGTGCGTTTCGTTATGATTATGATTTGGAAGAGGTGAAAAATGCTATCGCTATGTTTAATGAGAAAATTCCTGAGAGAAGATTGGATTATATTCACTTGAGTGATGATGAAAATGAAGCTTTGAATGAATTTAATACTGAAGTTGCTGGCTTTTTTAGAGATACTGTTGAACCTATTGCTGGATTGATAAATACAGTAGCTGGTAATTTACCTTCACATAGGGAGAGAATGCAACATATAGGTTTGTTTGGCTATTCGCGTGGAATTGGTGATGTGACTTTGCCTAGAGCGATTAAATTTACAGGATCTTTATATTCTGTTGGTGTACCTCCTGAGTTAATTGGTTCAGGTCGAGCTCTTGTTTTAGCGAAAAAAATGGGAATCTTGGATTTAGTTAATAAATTATGTCCCTATCTAAAAGAAGATTTTGCTCATGCTGGTCATTATTTGAATAGAGAAAATTTGAATCTTTTATGTGAACAAAATGATGCCTGGAAGGACATAAGAAATGAAATTGAAGATATTGAACATCTTGTTGGTGTGGAAATTGGACCGGATGAAGCTCATCAGATTATTCATAGAAATCTTACTTCAAATATCTATCATCAACTTCAATTAAATGAAGATTTCTCAGAAGATTGTTTAAGAGCGGCGGAGATTAGAAAAAGTTTAGGGTAGGGTTATTTTAGAAAGATTTTAAGAAAATTTAATGTTTATATACTATGATAGAAGATGATTTGGAAAATTTTGCTGCCTTGGGAGAAAAATCTTTTGCTTTCTGGGATAATGAAAATGATGATATTTATCAAGAATTTTAAGCTGTATATTCTGCTATAGCTTTTAATACCGTTGTGTATGTTTTTTCGCGACGAAGAGCGTCTCTATCTAGAGTTGTCAGTCGAAAACCGTTATATGGTGAGAAAAAACCACTTGCTGGTACAAGGCATATCCCCGTGGCTGCTAATAAATAATACGTAAATCTCTGGTCTAATGGGAAATTTGGTTGAGCGACTTGTTCTTCTATAAAAGCTCGCACTGCGTCATTTTCTATGTGCAAGGTTTGTTTATTATTTAAAACACCTTCTTTGAACAAGGGAAGCATATAAAAAGCACCATTAGTCCTATTTACAATCAATTTATCAGAACGAGAAAGAATATCAGCAATTTGATTACTGTTTTCTTCCAATTGAGAATTATAATTTTTGTTCCATGCTTCAAACTCAGGGTGATCGTAAATTCCACTTAAAATATATTGAGGCAAACTTACAGAACATACTTCCATCAAAACACGTTTCTTGATTGCTTCAGCATAATTTTTGAAATCTTTGTCCAAATGTATATTATGAAATTCCAACCACCCACACCTTCCACCTGGCCAAGGAACATCCTTTGAAATCCCTCTCATAACAATAAGAGGAACGCGATTATGAGCGATTTCAGTGATCTGAGTGAAAGCATGTTGGTTATAGACCATTCTAAAATAAACTTCGTCAGAGATGATAAAAAGGCTGTATTTTTCTGCCAAGGCCACCATCTGTTCCACTGTTTTTTTACTATGAACCGCACCCGTTGGGTTATTTGGATTTATCATTAAAATAGCGGTCACTTCAGGATGGGCCTGGATTTGCTGTTCCAAATGAGTCATATCTGGCTGCCATTCGTTATGCGGATCCAATTTATAACTGATAGGCTCTGAATCTGCAGCAAAGGATTCCATGGATGCGTGAGTTGGGTAACTTGGCATAGGCTGAATAATACGCACATCATCAGGAAGCATGTGATATATGGCAGAAATTCCTGCCCCCAGCCCACTAGTGAAAAGTACGTACTCATAATCCAGTTCTGAGGATGGGCTGAAGCGTTTGGAATACTCACAAACCCATTTCCTGGCTGAAGGGAGGCCGCGAGAGTGTGAATATCCAAATACCTTGTCCCCTTTCCTATCCACCTCTTCTTTAATCAAAGTTTTTAAAAATGGTGGAACTGGCCAGCTTTTTGGAATTGGATCACCTATATTTTCCGGAATTATCTGAAAATTCGTATCTAGCTCTTTTAATTTCTGTGCAACATCAACAATTTCACGTATAGCATATTTCATCATTTTCACTTTTGAATTGTATACTTCGTTGCGCATATATTTTGAATAATTATAGAATTATAATTAATAATATTAGTTCCTACCAAATTTAGTGAATTTTTACTTTTTGAACTTTATGTATGATGAATTAGCCCCTTTATATTGAGAAGATTTTTGGGTAATCGAAGTTGGGATTTTTCTATTCTTTTATCTCACCAGCTATATTTTTTTCAAACATTTGCCGAATTTTAGATTGATCCTGAGTTTGTGCCAAAATCCACATCAATTTGACTACAGTTGCTTCAGTTGTCATATCTTTGGATGAAATCGCTCCTGCTTCCGCTGCTTTTAAACCAGCTTCATATGAACTAAGATTGCTAACACCTTTTTCCATTTGATTGGCTATAACAACCGGAATATTGGCTTTAGTTGATTTTTTTATAATTGGTATAATCGAATTATCAATAAACGGTACATTCCCGGGACCAAAGCCTTCAATTATAATCCCTTTCACACCACGTTCAACTGCACGATCTATAATATATGGATCAAAACCCGGGAAAATTTTGATTAAAGAAATATTAGAATTGAATTTTGGTTGAAAACGAAGAGTGCGCTTACGACGACGCTTTCTCCATTCATTAAGAACTGTAGGCCGTCCAAGCTCACCTAGATATGGGAAATTTGGAGAATGGAAAACTTCAACAAATGACTCATGAAATTTCTTGGCTCTATTCCCCCGAATTACTTTATTAGCAAAAACTATACAAACCTCTGCAATGTCCATTGCTGCTGTAAGACAAGCATAAATCAAGTTGCTGCGCCCATCTGAAACAATATCGCTAAGTGGAATAAGTGAGCCCGTAAGGACCACAGGTTTACTTAAATTCTGAAGTGCAAAAGACAAGGCGCTAGCGGTGTAAGCCATGGTATCTGTTCCTTGTGCAACCACAAATCCGTCGTATTTATCGTAAAGTTGATGGATTTTTTTGGCGATCTGGGTCCAATTTTCTGGCTGCATATTTGAACTATCTATGTTTACAACCATCTTAAAATCCAGTTCTACATGTTTTTGAATTCCAGGTATTCCTTTTATGATTTCAGCAGCATTCTGGGCTGGCTGCAGCGCTCCAGTTT
>CAYORB010000054.1:0-1904 GCA_964406295.1 uncultured Candidatus Peribacteria bacterium
CTAAAGATTTCGCAGAATCCATTACTTCATCGCTTGCTTCAACTCCTCTATGTGCAGGTAAACAGTGCATAAAATACGCATCTCCTAATAATTTTTTATTCACTTGATATCCTTCAAAACTTTTTATTTTCTCCTCAAATTCCTCCTCTTCTCCCATAGAAACAAAGGTATCAGTGTAAATAATATCTGCATCTTTAGTTACTTCCACGAGGGAATTGCTGAAAGTCGCATCTCCCAAGCTTTTGAAATACTTTTCCTGTTCTTTGGTAAACGAGAATTTTTCAGGCCCAGCAAATTGAACCCTGTGTCCAAATTTCAACATCACTTCAAAAAGCGAAAAAGCTACATTATTCGCATCACCTATGAATGTGATAGTGATTTTTTGGTCAAAAAACACTTCTTTTACAGTCATTAAGTCAGCCAAAGCTTGCATAGGATGGTGTTGATCACAAAGGGCGTTAACCACAGGGATAGAACCGATCTGATCTATTTCCAAAAGAGTGTTATGAGAGAAAACTCTAGCAAAAATAGCATCACACCATTGTTCCACATTCTTCACCGTATCCTTTAGAGATTCTCTTCCTTCCAGCTGATATTGTTCCTTTTTTGAAAATAAAACATTTCCTTCAAAAAAATTCTCCGCCTCAACATGAATAATATTCCCTCCCAGTTGATTAATCGCCACTTCAGTGCCCAGTTTTGTTCTCAATGATGGTTTCTCAAAAGCAAATAATACATTTTTTCCGCTCAAGATTTTATCGTTAGTGTTCAGGCTCAGTTCTAAAATTTCCTCAATTTCTGCAACACTTAGCTGTCCAATTGTTAATAATTTTTTCATGATTTAGGCATTACAGAATAGGATGTTTTTTGTGCCAGGTTCCAGATCTCAATAAATCCCGCTGAAGCGTTTTGGTTGAATTTAGCGCATTTATCAAAAGTAGCCAGATCTATGTCAAACAAGGAATATGGTGAATCTAAAGCCACTATTTCACAATTCCCTTTGTATAATTTTAGAGTAACTTCTCCGCTCACTTTTTCATTTTGAGAATCTTGGAAAGCTTTAATATTTTTCATCACAGCTTCAAAATACTTAGCTCCATAGCATAGGTAAGCCCATTTGGTATCTATAAAAGACTTCAGTTCATTTTCTTCCCTTGTAGAAACCAATTGTTCCAGATTTTTATGAGCTTGAATCAAAATATGTGCTGCCGGGTTTTCATAAATTCCTCTCACTTTCAGTCCAACAATCCTATCCTCAATCAAATGGAAGTAACCAATACCATGTTTCCCTCCGATTTCATTAAGCGTCATTATTAGGTTGGCAGCAGTCATTTTTTCACCATTTAAACTAATAGGTATTCCTTTTTCAAACTCGATTTTCAGTAGCTCACTATTATCAGCTGCAGCTTCAGGTAATTTGCACCATTTCAGGATTTTATCTAAAGGCGGTATCAATTTAGGATCCTCGATTTCACCACCTTCACCAGTATTTGCCCACATGTTTTCGTCATATGAATAAGGGGTGTTTTGGGTCTGTATTACTGGGATATTGTGTTTCTTGGCATATTCTATTTCTTCGTCTCTGCCCATTGCCCACTCTCTCACAGGCGCAATCACTTTTAGTTCAGGATTGAGAGTAGTGATGTATGACTCAAACCTAACCTGGTCATTTCCTTTTCCTGTTGCACCATGAGCGATCACCTGGCAGTCATATTTTTCAGCAATTTTCACCCCAATTTGTGAAATCACAACTCTGCCGAGTGGACAGCCAAGCGCATATCCGCCCTGATAATCCGCATTTGCCTTTACAGCTTCCATGCAAAGTTCAGCAAACTCATCTTTTGCGTCATAAACTATCGCATCTTTCGCACCCAACATCAGAGCTTTTTGTTTTATAGCTTCCA
>CAYORB010000054.1:2004-6224 GCA_964406295.1 uncultured Candidatus Peribacteria bacterium
CGAAGTTTCAGAGATATAAATAAAATTTCACATCACAAAATTCGCCATTTTATTCGGCGGTTGCGGCGGGCTCTTAATTTGTAATTTAGCTTAAACATTATTTTTGATTAATGACCTTTATTATATCAGTTCACAACTGCTCGTCAACGATCTAAGGTCAAGAAAATCTCTTAAGCTTAAGTGTTTAACTCAAGGCGCAAGCCATGGTTGACGTAGGATTCTTGACAACATATAATAAAAAACATGTACAAAACAATTCTTCAAAAATTCGGTTTAAAACCAACTGAAATAGAAGTATATACAACACTACTTGAGCTTGGTGAGCAGCCGGCAAGTCTTGTCGCAAAAAAACTTAATCTCAAAAGAACAACAGTACGTGTATATCTCGAAAACCTAACAAAACTTGGTTTAATCAAATTCCATTGGAAAGACCGCGCACAGTATTTCAGTGCTGAAACACCGGAACAGGCTTTAGCAAACTTGCGTATACAGCAAAAGAAAAGCATAAATAAAATGGAGAAGAAACTGCAAGACTTTGCCACTATTATTCCTGAATTAACGAGTATGATACGTGAGGATGCTTATATGCCAAAAGTCATTTTTTTTGAGGGGACAGATCAGTTAAAACGCATGTATAAAGACACTCTCACTTCAGAATCAGAAATCCTATGTCTTAGTTCTATAGAGGATATGGTGGAGCTATTTGGTGTTCAGTACGACACTTGGTATGTAAAGAAACGTGTAAAAAAACAAATTCCTCTTAGATACATCGCTAAAGACAGCAAGGTAGAACGCAAAGAGCGTAAGAAAGATAAGCAATTTATGCGCCAATCTCGTTTTATACCACATTCATCTTTTGATATTTCCAATGAGATAAATATTTATGACAACAAGGTCTCTATAATCACATTACGTGACGAAAAGATTGGCATACTCATAGAGTCGCAGGAAATATACAGAACCATGAAAGTAATTTTTGAGACTTTATGGATGGTAGGACAATAGCTTGTGGATCACAACTTACAACCCCTATACAAATCCTCAATAGTCTCTTCTTCTCTAATTTTTTCCAATTCACCATCCATTCTTAGCATATATTCAGCATGACGAATTTTGCCGTTGTAGTTGTGTCCCATGGCAAAAGCATGTGCTCCACAGTTATGAATCACCACAGTGTCCCCTATTTGGGCTTGAGCTAGCATTCTGTCTTTTGCAAATTGATCATTATTTTCACAGATATCACCAACAACAGATACCATTTCTTCAGATGCATCACTTAGCACAGAGATATAGTGATAGGCTCCATAGATTGAAGGCCTTGGCATGTCATTACTGGCAGCATTTATTCCTACAAACTTTTTATAAGACTCTTTAATCACAGTCACCTTGCCAACCAGCCATCCAGCATCAGCTGCAATATATCGTCCAGGTTCTACCATCAATTGAGGTTCTTTTATGTCCAACTCTTTGCATTTTTTGTCCATAACTTCACGAATTCCTTTGGCCACTTTTTCTATATCAAGGCCTTCTTTCTCCGGTTCATAAGGCACACCAAAACCACCGCCAATATTCATAGTTTCTATTTCAACTCCTGTTTCTTTTTTAACTTCAGCGATAACTTCCAATAATTTCTCAACAATTTCAGAAAAATAATCTTTTTTATCAATGGGTACATTCGAGCCTGTCATCATATGAATGCCAAAACGTTTTACCCCCAATTTAGCAGCAGCAGCATAAGCCTCAGAAGCTTTTTCAAAAGGCATTCCGTATTTAGAATCTGGTCCAGCCAGTACACAACTTTCTTCCACAGCATCACCAACACCTGGGTTTATACGAAAACTGATAAATTCAGGAACTCCAATTTCAAATAACATGGGGACATTAGAAATATCATCCAAATTAAGCATGAAACCTTTATTCATAGAATATTTCAAGGTTTCCGCAGTAGTATAATTTGCAGTGTACATGCCACCAACACCAAGTTTGTCACCAATCCAAGCTTCAGACCTGCTAGATGCATCAAACAAGTACCCTTCATCAATCACAATTTTCAAAACCTCAGGATTTGAATTGGCTTTTACGGCATATAGCATTTGAGAATCAGGAAAGTGTGTTTTAAACGCATCACGAAAGCGTGCACAGTTCTCACGTATTCGTTTTTCTTCATAAAGAAAAAACGGAGTTTCGAACTCTTCCACAGCATTTTCAACAGCCTTACGCGGATAGTAAATTACATTTTTATTCATTTGCATTATTAATAAGTACAACTTTCAAGGCCTCGATCAGACGATCAACGTCTTCAAAATTATTATAAATATTTAAAGAAACTCTCATACCAATGGGTTTAGCAGAAGCAAAAACATCATGTTCATCAAATAATTGACTTACAACTCGCTTCACATTATTTCCCACATCCAATAGCAAAATCGGGCTACTGCACCAGTCTTCTTGGGGAGATAAAATTTTCACATCTATTTCCTTGAGTTTTTCAACCGTATACTGAGTCAAAGCCATTAAACGGGTTTGAATATTTTCAGTGCCTATATCCATCAACATTTCCAGAGAAGCACCCAGGGCAAAAATTGCCGCAAAATTCGGGCACCCACCTTCAAGAACAGAAGCTTCATTTTTATAGAGCAGTTGGCGGTTTTCCCAGCCAGTATCTTTTACGCTCATCCAGCCAGCTGACGGTAATTTATCAGGGACTAGATGTTTATCGTTAATATATAGGATGCTCAATCCATAGCCTGCCATCGTCCATTTATAGCAGCTACAAAGCAGAAAATCGACATCATACTTACTTAAATCAACAGGAAAAACTGTTGAACATTGAGTCATATCAACCACAATAATAAAACCTTTCTCCTTACAAAATTTATAAATTCTATCAAAATCTTGTCTAAACCCAGTTGGAGATTTAACAGTACTAAAAACAACTATTTTAGTTTTTTCAGTTATAGCATTCTCAATATCTTCAAAATGCACGATATTATCTTCACGTGAATCAACAAAATCAACTTCATATCCGTGATGAATCCAAGGAAGGGTTGTAGCAGGAAACTCATCTCCAAAAGTCAAAACCGACCCATTTCCTTCAAGAATATTAGCTATAATATTCATTCCTTCGGAAGTACTGGGTATAAAGGCTATTTCACGCGTATCTGCATGAAGCCATTTTGATACTTTTACTCGGACTTCACTAACTTGTTCAAGCCAGCTATTCCAGAAAACATCGCCTTCTTCACAACTTTCACGATAGTATTTTATGGAGGCCTCACTGGTTGATTTAGCTATTGGTGGGCCACCTACAGTGTTTAGATATACACGCTTATCAACTGCAGGAAACTGTTCTCTAATTTTTTTCCAATCTATTTCCATTTTATTATAAGTTATAATCTTTCAACATTTTTTCTATTACTTTTGCACCTTCTTCAGTCAGTGGGCACATTGGTAGACGGTAGTTCGCTTCACACAGCCCTATCAGTGAAGCTGCATATTTAACAGGGATTGGATTTGTTTCTACAAACATATCTTTGAACATCTGCGCTAAGTGATTTTCAATTTTCTCAGCTTCATCCATATTTCCCATCAGTGCGTATTCAATCATCTCACTGACTTTATCTGGGACAATATTTGATGAGACAGATACTACGCCATCTCCACCATTTTTAATCAATTCTAAGCTTAAAGAATCATCACCAGAAAGCACAGTAAAATTTTCAGGTCTTTTCGCAATTACCTCTTTCATTTGATCCATATTACCGCTTGCTTCTTTCACACCGACCACATTCGGATGTGCAGCAATTTCCATCAGAGTATCAGTCTCAATATTAACACCAGTACGTCCTTTTATATTATAAACAATCACAGGTAGACCTACATTAGCCACTGCCTCAAAGTGTAGTTTTATACCTTTTGGACTTGGTTTATTATAATACGGAGTAACCACTAAACAGCAGTCCGCTCCGGCTTTTTTAGCATTTTCTGTGTATTTTACAGCGTCTCTTGTGGCATTGCTTCCTGTTCCTGCCATTACCATGATGTCATCGCCAGCCTCTTCTTTCGCTATCTCAAAAATCCGCATATCCTCTTCCATTGTAGTTGTTGGAGATTCACCTGTTGTACCTACTGGCACCACACCAGTTACCCCACCTTCAACCTGATATTTAAGAATTTTACGCAAAGCCTCTTCATCAAGTGATCCATCTTTTTTAAACGGT
>CAYORB010000055.1:0-5908 GCA_964406295.1 uncultured Candidatus Peribacteria bacterium
TGGACCAATTGTTCATCCAGCAGTAGAAAGTTTAACAATTTCTCCAATATGCCCAAGTTCACTTTCAATGCGCCCTATAGTAATTCCAGATAAAAAACAGCTTACAGTAAGTATTAAAACTCAACGTCGCCAAGAACATCATTTTATAGGATTAACAATAGATGGGCAGGATACACTTCCGTTAAAATATGGGGATAAAGTTAAATTTCGTCGTTCAAGCCGTTCACTTTATCTTATACGCACCAAAAATCGATACTATAGAGTTTTGAGAGGAAAACTAGGATGGGGACAGCTTTAGATAGGCTTATTTAGATTTCTTGATAGCCGCTTGAGCTGCTGCCAATTTTGCAATTGGAACACGATATGGACTACAGCTGACAAAATTCAGACCAATATTATGGCAGAATTCAACAGATTCAGGATCACCACCTTGTTCTCCACAAATCCCAATCTCTAAATCAGGTTTTTCTTTACGCCCAAGTTCAATACAAATTTGCATCAAAGCTCCAACACCATCTTGATCTATTCCAGCCATTGGATCTCGTTCAAGAATTCCAAGATTCAGATATTTTGGTACAAAACTCCCTAAGTCATCACGAGAATAACCATAAGTCATCTGAGTCAAATCATTAGTTCCAAAAGAGAAAAAATCAGCTTCTTTAGCAATTTTATTCGCAGTTAGACAGGCCCTTGGTATTTCTATCATTGTACCAATCTTGTAATCAAAGTTTATTTTATCACCATATTCATCTAAATTTTTCTGTATAACTTTTCTAAGATAAGAAAGCTCATTTGCATCACCAATCAGTGGTATTTCGATTTCAACATTTACACGTTCACCCTTTGCAGAAACATTCATAGCAGCCTCCGCAATAGCTTGCACCTGCATAATATAAATATCTGGATAGGTTATACCAAGCCTACAACCACGATGTCCAAGCATAGGATTGATTTCTTTCAAATTATCCACAACAATACTCAATTCGTTTGGAGTCATATCAAAATTTCCAGCAAGATCAGCAATCTGAGATTCACTTTCAGGTAAAAACTCATGCAATGGTGGGTCTAGTAGTCTAACAGTAACAGGCAAAGATCCCATGGCTTCAAAAATTCCAATAAAATCATCTTTTTGAATCTCTTTTAATTTCTTCAAAGGTTCAATTCTATTTTCAGAATTTTTAGATAAAATCATCTGCCTGACAAGATTGATTCTATCATCTTCAAAGAACATGTGTTCAGTTCTGCATAAACCAACTCCTTCAGCACCAAATTCAATCGCAGTTTTACAATCTTCAGGATTGTCAGCATTAGTTCTAACATTAATTTTTCTAAATTCATCTGACCAGTCCATAATTGTTTTAAAATCTCCTAGTAATTCCGCTTCTTGCATCTCCATTTCACCAAGAATAACGTCACCATTGCTTCCATCCAAAGTAATAATATCACCTTCATTTAACACAATATCTCCAATTATCAATTTCTTGGCACTAACATTTACAATAATTTCATTACATCCACTAACACAACATTTCCCCATACCACGACAAACTACTGCAGCATGACTAGTCATTCCACCACGTGCAGTCAAAATCCCTTCAGAAATATGCATTCCGCTAATATCCTCAGGGCTGGTTTCTTTTCTTACAAGTATAACTTTTTCGTTTTTATCAACTGACATTTCCATAGCGTCATCAGATGTAAATACTATTTTACCACAAGCAGCACCGGGTGAAGCAGGTAGACCTTTTGTGATCACATTTCTTACTGCACTTTGTTTAATTTGAGGATGCAAAAGTTGATTTAAAGATTTAGCATCAATTTGTAATAAAGCCTCTTCTTTTGTAATTAGACCTTCAGTTACCATATCAACAGCAATTTTTAGAGCTGATTTAGCCGAACGCTTACCGTTTCTAGTCTGTAATAAAAAAAGTTTACCTTTTTCTATTGTAAACTCTATATCTTGCATATTTTTGTAATGATTCTCCAGATTATCTTTGACCACCATTAGTTCTTTATACATATCAGGTGCAATTTCTCTCATTTTCACTATATTCATAGGAGTACGAATACCTGCCACCACATCTTCTCCTTGAGCATTCATCAAAAACTCACCAAAAAAAACTTTATCACCCGTAGCTGGATTTCTTGTAAACGCAACACCGGTTCCACTATCTTCTCCCATATTTCCAAACACCATTGCCTGAATATTTACAGCAGTTCCTTTTAAACCAGCTATATTTTGCATTCTCCTATAAGCAATAGCTCTATCGTTATCCCAAGAATTAAACACAGCTTCTATAGCCAGTTTAAGCTGATGAAGAGGTTTAGTAGGAAAATCATTTCCAGTTTTATTTTTAACAATTTCTTTATAACTCTCTACCAATTCTTTTAGATGTTCTGTGGTCAAATCCGTATCCAATTCAGCCCCGACTTTTTCTTTCAAAGCATCCAATATATTTTCAAAATCATGATGATCCATTTCCATTACAACATTTCCGAACATTTGCATAAAACGTCTATAACTATCATAAGCAAATCTCTCGTTTCCAGTTTTCTTCGCAAGGCCCTTTACTGTTTCATCATTCAAACCTAAATTAAGAACAGTATCCATCATGCCAGGCATAGAAACCGCAGCCCCACTTCTCACAGAAACTAATAAAGGATCTTCAGTATCCCCCAGTCGTTTTCCCATCTCTTTTTCCAGTTCATTTAAATGTTTCTCTAATTGACTAGCAAAGCCTTCAGGGTAATCATTCGCATCAAGAAATAACCTGCAAACATCAGTTGTAATAGTAAAACCAAAAGGAACAGGTATTCCAATTTTAGTCATTTCAGACAAATTCGCCCCTTTTCCACCAAGCAAATCTTTCATTTCTTTACCCCCTTCTTGAAAGGAATAAATAAATTTTTCATCATCATGAGCAGAAGATATATCCGCTTGAGAAACAGAAGAACTTGAAATTACAGACATGCTAGATTTGATTAAGTGCCCATTAAGACTCTCAAAAAGAGCCTACACGAAGGAGTATATGAAAGTCCTGACAAAAATACAAGATCTGTTATTTTTATTTCCAAAGTTGATACCATTTCTTTTCAGGTGCTTTCAGCAGATTAATTTGATTCTCCAAAACAAAAATCTTTTCTTGAAGAGTATTAACCAAGCGTAAGAAACTTTGACGCTCCTCTGAGTGTTGACTAAGCATAGATTCCATTGTTCTGGCAAAAGCATGAAAGTCCTCAGCTTTAACTTTAATAACTTTCTCATTTTTCTTTGTTTCAATTTCCACCTTTTTAACTGATTCAGTTTTAGTATCTGCAGCTTCAAACTTTGGAGTTTCAAAAGTCAAGTTGTATACTTCAATAAGTGACTCCCTATTGATCAAATAATTAAAACCTTGTGGTGTTTTCTTCTTTTTAAATTTTAATTTTTTAGATTTTAAAGCTCGTCTAATCGTTTGAATAGACTTACCAGATAATTTTGCTGCCTCCTGGATAGAGATTGATACTTTAGACATGATAATTAAGAATTTTAGGATATGTGGTTACACACAATTTAATATAAATTCATTATCAACACCAGGGGGACAGCTCTATTTAAAATTGACAGATTTTCCTCTAGGATTCTTAAATAAAAAATAAAACCCAACACAAGCCATAAGAACAAGGCCAACAATCAAGCTAATCAAACCTTTAGAAGAAGATAAACTAGTAGTAAATACAGGGCTATAAACTTGAGTAGTCGAACTAGCAATATTAGCTTTCTTTAAACCTTCTTTTAAATCTAAGTCTTCCCAAATAACTCTATCAATATCTTGCCTAACAACATTTAGGGTAGACACAACTCCTCTATCAAATTTAAATTGAAATTCTCTTTCTCCAATTATTTCAAAATAAAAATCAACTATCCTTCCTTTTCCCAAAGGAAAAGCATCATTCCTTCTCAATGTCTCACCAAAAACAATTTCAGATTTATTTTCTACATTTTTTACTAAGTAAAAAGGATCACCACCTTTTTCAAGGAAATTGCCAGGCTCATATTTCAAGAACGCCAATCTATCTCCTTCATAATTTAGGTGAAAAGCCATGCCCAGAATTGGAGTAAGCATTTCTTCAACATCAACTGATACTTTCAATAGATCACCATTCAGAAATTCACCTGTCATAAAAACTTTTCCTTGCTCTATCTCTTCAAAATCATCATCCCAATCATCAAGTTCTCCTGCGATTACTACTTTAGAAAACAATCCTAAAAGTAGCATAAATATAATTAATTTTTTCATTTTTATAATTTAAATATCTTGGGCGGGACTTTTGCCCCGCCCATAAAATCTAGTAACTTAAGCCAAAATTTACACCAATATCTATCAAATCATTACCATCAATAACTCCATCAAAATTACTATCCATTAATGCTGAATATCCTTCATCCCCAAATACACTGGCATAGGATCTAGCTAAACCTTCTATATCACCACCATCAACCCTATCACTTCTGTTATTATCACCAACCAAACCTCTATCATCTTCTCCATTAATCTCTACAAAGGCACTGGATGTATTTTCTCTAACAGCAATCACCCTATAGTTATATTGAACTCCAACAACTAAAGATAAAGTATCAATATAAGTTGTTGTTTCACTACTTCCAATATTCGTAAATTCTCCATTAGGCCCAGCCCTTTGAATTATATATGAATTCGCACCATCAGCTGGTGCCATCCAATTCAATGCGAGACTGTAACGTTCTTCTCCTTGCTCTATGATTAAATTTTGTACAGGATTCACTTCTGCCGGAGGTTGCTCTGCGCCATTCAATTGAAGTGTAAGTGATTTTAGAGCCACAGGTGCTTTGCCATCGCTATCACTTACAAAACTTTCTACACCAAATTGGATTTCAGTTTCTTCAGCTATATTATTTTTAGCTGTAAATCTTAATTTAAATAGTTCTCCATCACCATCTAGACCATTTGCAGGATTTAAAAGTCTTGCATTTCCAATTATTAAATGACCATCTTGTCCATCAGCCAAAGCCGTATTAAAGGCAGTATCTGCACCATCAGAATTCAAGAAATCTAATTCGGTAGCAGATTCAAATTCTAATAAATCACCATCGTAGAGAATATCAAAACCATATGCATAAAGATCTTCTGCAGTATCTACTCTCACGACTAAATCTACAAACTCATCAACGCCATCGACTTCGACCAAGACTTTCATTCCTGCTCCATCAAAATTAGCATTAGCAGCAGACGGAGTACCAAGAACAGGTCCACCATCACGTCCAAGAGCATTACCAAGCCCAGAATTTGCCCAATTTTCAGGCACATCATCACCATTTGGATCTATTCTTTCCATTGAAGATTTAGCCACAGAATCACCAGCGTACCATGCACCACCAGATTCATTTACAGTATCAATCTTCATATCATCACCAGTAAATAGGGATAAACTATCACCTGAATTAGCTAATGACAGACCAATTACAGCATCAGATTGAATATTGCTTAAGGCTTCTTCTTTATCTTCAATTAAGAAAAAACCATGTGCTTCAATTACACCAGATTCAATCAAGTATCTAGAATCTCCATCATCTTCAATATACCAATTACTCAGATCTATATCTTCGTTACTTGTATTATATAGTTCAATCCATTCATCACTGGAATTATCTTCAGTTCCAGCCCATGAAACTTCGTTAATCACAACTTGCCCCAGATTGGCAGCAAATGCAGTTGAGACCCTAACTACAGAAATTTGCAGCATCATTATTACTAGCAGCATCAAGCTAAACTGTCGTTTCAGTATTTCATTCATTTCAGTATTTTTTAAGTAATTTAAGGTCCTCTGCAGAAAACAAAATTAAACTAACAAATAAACATTAAATTTTCGTTAAATTTTTATAAAATTT
>CAYORB010000056.1:0-5525 GCA_964406295.1 uncultured Candidatus Peribacteria bacterium
GAGAAACAAAAACTACGCAATTTTCAAAAATCTAAATTTCATGTCAAGTCGGTTTGCTGAGGATTCGCGATTAGTTGGAAAAACTGAAATCCCCGAGATTACAAAGACTGATCTTTCTTCATCCCACTCGAAGATTTTCAACTTAAATCATTGAAATTAAAATTCTCAAAATCCCCAGGGATTTCATTTATCCAACCATCTATTATTCAACTTACCCCCCTGCAATTTCAGCATTTTAATAAAGATACCAAAAGACCCACCTCTTCAAAACCACATGACTTTCTGTTAAAATCATCATATGAATCCTCTATACATAGAAAAACCGTTCGCACTTATCATCTTCGGAGCATCCGGGGATCTTGCGAAACTCAAATTATTTCCGGCGCTTTATAGTTTGGCAGAGCAAAAAAGATTACCTGAAGAATATTATATTATCGGCTATGCCAGGACAGAAAAAGACAGGGGAATTTTCCAAGAAGAGTTTACACAGAGTATCAAAGATCATCACAAAGATGTTAATAAAAAAATCTTAAAATCATTAACTGATAAAGTTCATTATTTTTCAGGACAATATGACAAAAAAGAAGATTTCAAAAATTTAAAGAAAAACATAAAAGCCATAAGTGGGAAATCATCTATCACAAAACTTGCATATTTTTCGGTACCTCCAATCGCATTTAAAGACATAATTAAAAACTTAGGAGAAACTAAGAGTTCAAAAAACGAAGATCTTCGACTAATCATAGAAAAACCATTTGGGGAAGACACAGATTCAGCTGAAGAATTGTTCCATTTTGTCGCAAGATATTTCAATGAAGAATGCGTTTATTTGCTAGATCATTACCTTGGCAAAAGCGCAGTACAAAGCCTGTTGCACCTGCGTCATTCAAACAAAATACTAAATTTCATGATGAAAGGACCGGAGATAGCAAACATACAAATTTCTGCTCTTGAAAGCACAGGGGTAAAAGACAGAGCTGGATATTTTAACAAAGTAGGAACAGTCAAAGACATGGTACAATCACATTTATTACAAATACTTGCATTAATCGCAATGTCCATACCCATCAGCGAAGACGCAGACAGCATACATAGAGAAAAAGAGAACATTCTTTCTTCATTAAAATTCATAGAATCACCAAAAAATCTTGTATTAGGACAGTATGAAAATTACAAAAAAGAAAAAAATGTCCCAGAAAAATCCAAGACAGAAACTTTCGCAGCGATGAGATTATTCATCAATCGTGAAACTTGGTACCGTACACCGATTTATATTCGTACAGGAAAAAAATTAAAGAAAAAACACACATACGTCGTAGTTGAATTAAAAAAATTCGCTTTCCAACCAAAAGACGAAGAACCAAACAGACTAATTTTCGAATTACAACCAGACGAAAGAGTAATTATAAAACTCATCAACAAAAACGGTAATAATAAAGAATACAAAGCTATCACAACATCAGACTCAATAGCGTGTACGGGGGATGATTGTTTACCAGAACACGCATTACTATTGCTCGAGGTTATGCGGAAAAGACGCAGATATTTCTTGAGTTTCCATGAGATAATTGCGACTTGGAGAATCACTGATAAAATCAGAAAATTCGCTTCAAAAATCAAAGTAGAAAAATACAAAGACAAAAGTCGAGGACCGGATTCACAAGATTGTTTGACAGAAATCGACGGTTTCACATGGCACGAATTATGATTATACAAAAATTCAAAACTGAAGAAGAATGGATAACAGCAACAGTGGATTTCATAAACAAACTTTCAGCAAAAACCATCGCACTCAGTGGTGGCGGAACACCAAAACCAGTATATAAAGAATTAGGTAAAACAGAACTTAGTGAAAAAGCAATTTTCTTCCAAGTCGACGAACGTTATGTGCCAAAAGATCATTCAGATTCAAATCACAAATTAATAACAAACACTTTAGCTCCAAAAAACTTCCATTATTTCGACACCTCACTTTCCATAGAAAAATCTTTAGAAAAATACGAACAAGAATTACCAAAAAACCTAGACCTCTGCATATTAGGCATAGGCCCGGACGGCCACACAGCATCACTTTTCCCAAATTCAAAAGCCACAAATAGTGAAAAAAAAGTCACACACACAGAAACAAATCAATTCGCAATACAAAACAGACTCACACTCACCTTCCCACAAATCCTAGCTAGCAAAAACATATTAGTCCTACTCAAAAACAAAACAAAAACACTAGCCGAACTCCAAAACCCAAGCAAAAGCACAGAAGAATTCCCTGCACTCAAGTTATTAGAACATTCTGAATTGATGGTTTATGCGGTTTAGTTTATTCATCATCTAGATTAATTATCAATCTATTAGTGTTTCTTTTCTGAATCGTGATTTTCTTACGATGAAGTGTGATATCAAATCTCACGTATTTAGGTATCTTTAACAGATTTGGTACAGTTTTATCATTCAATTGTTTCAATACTTTTTGTAGCCCCACTCTATCCATATCATCTCCTGCTTCAAAGATAATCTCCCCTTTACCAGTTTTGTCATTCATTGTAAGTCTAATTTTTGCATTATCATAAATCTCCTCTAATTCTGCTAAAATACCAACCATTTTGTCTCTATCATCCCTATTCAACTTCACGTCCTCAGACACATCCAACCCATCTTGAAGTAATCTAAAGAAACCTGGCACATTTCTTCTAGTCATCTTATTAGTTTCAGTAGAAACATAAGAAAGATGTACACTGGTAGAATCCTTATTAAACATAATCCATCCAATATTCCTACCACTTTTTTTAATGTTCAATTTTTTACCAGTGACATTACCACCTCTATCTTTAACATCAACATAACTAAACTGTATATTATGTTTTTTATTATCTTTCGCAATAAATTTCAATAATTCATCCCCAAAAACTTTTTGCGCCTCTGCTTTAAGATCCTTAATTTCATCAAAATAATTCCTTCTAAAATAATACTCCAGATCTTTTTTCAAGTTATCTTTAATTGCATCAGAGCCAATTTCATCACCACTACCATCCTTCAAAACAAAAGTTGGATTATCAGCAGTCCCATTCACCTCAAACTTAGCAACCACATCCCCACCAAGTTTAAATACATAAGCAGGCTGTTGCACAGGATCCCTAGTAGCATCCCCAGCAACAAACTCACCTTCCATTTTAAATCTTATAGCAAGACCTGCCAGTTTGGGTTTAAACACAAAACTTTTAATCGTTTCACCAAGTGCCTGCATCGCTAGAGCAGCATCAGATTCCATTTTTTCATCTGAATCCTTTGCCTCCCCATCCTCAACACCCAAATATTCAAGTATTTTATGTCCCTCTTTTGGCATCTCACCCAAGATACGTTTTTTAACATCTGCCCATTGTATATCACCTCCCTCATTATATTGAAGACCTTCCGTTCTCAAAAATAGATACGGTAAAAATTCATCTATCATTAATTCTTCATTCTCCGTACTATAGCCCAAATCTCCCACAAACGATTTAAATGATTCTTTTTCTGCATCACTTATTAGACTTACCCAAGCTGTTTCTGCAAATTTTTTAAATTCTGAATTTGTAAATGTTTCTGCATGTATAACTTCATGTATTAAAAATTCCCTTCTTATATCTTGAGCTGTTACTCCTTCCTCATAATTTTTTCTATCAAAATCATCTTCATAAACACTTATAAGAGCTTTTTTAGGTTTTTCTATAATATACTTTCCATCCTTTTCTTTAAAAAATTTTAACTTTAACAAAAGTTTTTTTAATGACTCTTCCGTTACAGTTAATTCCACATTATCTTCACTAGCTTTATTAAAAAATTTAACAATCATTTCTGCAGATAAATCATGTCCACCAGCTTCAATCCATTTACTATTTTCCATCTCATTTATTGGAATAATACTAGATCTGTCTGCTGCATCCCCCTGCGATAAAAGAGCAATTCTTAACAAGTGTTTATTATGTCTCTGAATTGCAAAATCAAGTATGTATATATTTGGTTCACCACGCAACTGATACAGTTCGGTTTTAGTTGCATCATTTTCCCCAAGTATTTCATCAAATGTCTTTGTTTGCACTCTTAAACCTAATATAGAGTTTTCCAAAGATTCACTTCCCATTTCTAGTTCCTCCTCCTGTGCCTGCATCTCCGCAACCTCTTCCTCAGTAAACTTCCTCAGCTCAACAGTAGCTTTTTGAATAGCCGCAGCTCCATCTTTCAAAACAGAAAGTGGTATCCTTCTACCTTGATTTTTACGATTTTCAAACTCAGCAAGCTTTGCTTCTGTATCCAAAAATTCAAAATTAGAATTCACTTTACCATTTGCTGCTGGTTCAGAAATAGTAATTCCTCCCCAAGGATAACCATCACTTCTCATATCCACATGCAGTTCTTTCAACTTAGTCTTAAATTCGCCCCAAACTAAGTTATCTATAGTACCACCCTCCCCCTTAAATTTATCAAACGATTCATTATAAGCCTTAACAAACTCCACTCCGACATTATGAATCTCAGTAATAGCATTCACACGATCTAATGCTTCAATTTTTTCTTTCACTGAGCCAAAAGTTTCCAACCCTCTTAAAGCATGTTCCAAACTATTACCTCTTCTTTCATAAGTAAAATCATCACCAATCTTAACAATCACTT
The DNA here is from genome assembly GCA_964406295.1 of uncultured Candidatus Peribacteria bacterium. Classification (GTDB taxonomy): domain Bacteria; phylum Patescibacteriota; class Gracilibacteria; order UBA1369; family LOWO2-01-FULL-3; genus CAYORB01. The sequence continues at coordinate 4,648 of CAYORB010000056.1, forward strand.
CCACATTATCCACATTCCTAGAACTTTCAATACTAACAGCACCTCCAACACTCCACCCTTTTTCTTCCAAAATCTTCACAGCATGAATAATATCTGTAGTTTCAAACTCTTCACTATCAAACCCATAATCAAAAACACCAGTTACATAATTTAAAAAGTCTGTTTTTTTATTATCACGAGGCATATTAAATTCCTCTCCATCATAAAACACAAATTTATCCCCATCATCTGCTATACTCAATTCAACCGTAAAAGACTCATCACCTTTAGTAAAGGTAACATTAGGATAGTCATCAGAAATATTAATATCTTCAGGGAAATCAGATCTTAATCCCTCAAATTTCACTCCCCATGCTGTTTTTGATTCTCGCTTTGAATCTACCTCATCTCGTTCCCCCTCCTTAATCTTCAACCCACTCAATTTCTCAAAAACAACCTTAAATGATTCCACAACAGCAACATTTTTACTTAAATCAACCTTATAAACTACATCTTCACTCAAACTACCACTGTTTTCATCATAATCTGCACCATAAACAGGAATAGTAAGGGTTAACACCTCACCTTCCTTTTTCACAGTAAGAGAAGGGTGTTGACGATTTTCATAAAAAACTTCTAATCCACTTTCCCCATCAACACTCCCACTTTGAGAATATCTAGAAGAATCCTCCAACATAGCAGTCAATTGTTCAGTAGCTTTTTTGATTTGTTCTACAGACTCCTTCGATATTTCTTTACTTGCCTCAATTTTTGCCTGAGCCTTCTTAAACGATTTTCTACTATTCAAGGACTGAAACTTATCAATAATCGCTTTCCTCAACATATCTTCATCCCCCTCATCAATTTTAACCTTATTATTATTACTGAGATCTGTTACC
>CAYORB010000057.1:0-5456 GCA_964406295.1 uncultured Candidatus Peribacteria bacterium
CTGAAAAACCAAGACAAAGTAGTAACAATATTGAATCTAAGGACAAGCAGAAACCAAAACTTACAATAGCAGAAGAAAATGAGAAGAAACGTAAATTTGCATTAAGGCATTTAAGGGCTGAATACATAAATGAGTTAATATTTCTAAATTCAAAGGCATATAGGGAGTATCTCAATAAGCTCTATGAGGAACATAATTATGAACAAAGTTTTGCTTCAGAAGTAGTCGAGGAAAGAATTTCAACCGAAAAGCAAGAGGCAAAAGAGTATTTTGAAAAGACAAAGAAGGAATTGACTAATGAAAAAGGTCTTTTCACCTCAGCAGCATTTAAAGCTTTTTCAACTAAAATAGCAAAGCGTAGTGGTGCAATAGTTAAGAAAGCTCAACGAGTTTCTCAGAAAGAAGATGAAAAAAGAATTGCAGTTTTAAATTTAGAGTTAGAGAAATCGACAGACTCAACAGGCACAGAGTTAACAAAAACAAAAAATGAATATTATTCTGTAGGAAATTTGAGAAATAAAATACAACTTACAGGAAGTGATGTCCATGCAGAGATATCAAGAAATAACGAAAATGCCAGTATTCTAGAAGTCACTGAATACAGGAAAGATGGGCAAACAAATCAATTTATAGCTGTATGGAATCCAGAAGGAGATAAAGGAAAAGGGAGATATGAGAAAAAAAAGAAAGGTGGCCCTAAATTATGGTTAAAACATGGTTACAAGTATGAGTTCAAGCCAGGAACAGAATCATTATAAAATTAGCAAGTGTGCCTCTCCCTGGGGAGAGGAGGTCTCATATTCGTTCTGCCGTGAACATTTTTCCATATTTATTACCTTTTTAGCAGAAATAACCTTGCCATATCATAAACTTTTCCGTAAAATGCTCAGGCATTAACGCAAAATTATGTCTCATAAGAAAGCAGGAGGATCTACTAATAACGGTCGCGATTCAGTCGCTAAACGCCTTGGTGTAAAGGTATTTGGAGACCAGTTTGTAAAGGCCGGTGGTATAATCATCCGTCAAAGAGGTACAAAATTTTTCCCAGGTGAGAATACTGGCATGGGAAAAGATCATACAATCTATTCATTGGTTGATGGTAAAGTTGTTTTCACTGAAAAAACAATGAAGAAATATGATGGACGAAAATTCCGTGATAAAGTGATTTCTGTTGAACCAGTAGCTGTTGCGGCGTAAAACAAATTTATGTCTTTAGAATCTTTTTCCGGATTTGATTCCGGAGAACCAATGTCAGAAGCTTCATTTGAGAAGCTCAGAGAGCGGATGAAAGCTGCCGCTGCTCAGATTAAGGCTATTAAGAAAGAGGAGAAGAAACAAAAGAAGAAGGAGGACGAGCTTTTCCGAATTCTTTTGCAATTTATAAAGACCAGTCATAAAACTGATCTGATTTTGCTTATATCACGTGTACTTGAGCAAAACGTACCAGCAAATTTCATTATGGCTATCATCTTGCTTGGCAATGAAGAGATTCAACAAGCTATGGGAAATTTTTTGATGTTGAATGATGGGGGAGCTCAGCCTGATGAGAGGGCTTTAGTTTTTTTTAATCCCGAAGATAAGTCTCTACCGCTTAAGCTGAAGGTGGAGATGGATAATTGGATAAAGAATATGTTATCGCAAGCAGAAGAAAATCCACAAAAATTAATGAAAACCGGGTATGATATTCACAAAACAGAACTGGAATGTGAATTTGAGTTCGACGAACCAGAGTATAAAGAAGAAAAGGTAGCAAAAGAAGCCATCGTGAAACTTATCACTTTCGTATTAAGGTCATTTTTAGAAAGCCACAATCAAGATGAACCTTACAAAAAACTCAAAGAATTTTCACTTTTCATACTTACGGGGATATTGTCCAAAACAGCTGAGGGACTGAAGAATCGCAAATTACTCGCTGATTAACCCTTTACGTTTCAATTCTTCAATCAGCTCTTCAGCAGGTTCATCAATAAGCTCAGCCTCACATAGGTAGGTAGAGATTTTCTTGAACTCACGTGAATCAAAGTCCTCAACACCAGCTTGGTAAGCGATGCTTGCAAGCTTGGAGATTTGCGCCTGATTTAGCCCATATTTCAGACTAAGGTCTATTAAATGTTTATTTTCCATGTTTCTTCAATTAGGTGTTGATTTTTTTTTACTTTTCATTAGAATCAAGCTGTATCAACATGAAAAAGGGTGCGAACGGGGTTGGTCCCTAAGCCACCTTTTTCTTTTTATATATAATTTTCTTTTTAACTCCATTGTCATTTAAATATACTTGATAATTATTTCCAAGTTGTCTGTATAAGGAAGACGCAAACTTTCTATTTGGGAATAATATTTTTGCAAATTTTCCTTTTTCAATAAGATAATCAACAGTTTTTTTATAATCACCATCACCAGAAACTAATACAATTTTTTCAAATTTCTCCTCAATTAAAGTTTTCATAACTTCAAAAACAATATCAGTATCTACATTGCCTTTTTTCTTACCCATTAGAGATTTATTATGTTCTTTGAAAACGACAATAAATCCTGCTTTTTGAATATTGCTATATAAATTCTGTTGATTTTCAGAAAGGTAGCCAAAAAAATAATAAGCCTCTTTAACTTTATATTTATCTCTTAAATAAATTCTAAATTTTTTATTATCAATAGCCCAATTATTTTCGGCAGTACCGAGGTGCAAGTTTTGCCCATCAACAAAAGCTATATTTTTAGACTTATCTTTCATGACACAATCATAACATGGCTTTTACTGAATAGTAAAAGCTGTTTTTTCTGGGGTGGCTGATGGGATTCGAACCCACGGCCCTCTGGACCACAACCAGATGCTCTAACCAACTGAGCTACAGCCACCACGTTTGCAAAATTCGCCCAACCATCTTAACAGGTAACAGCGAAAACTCAAATCAAAAAAAACCCTCCCCACTTGGGGGAGGGACCTTGCGATGACATAGGTGTACCAACGCCCTAGAAAAGCCTTAATATCCTAATCAGACAAGTTTCCAGAAATTAACCGTAAGGCCAAATTCTCATAATCATTAGTCCAGTTCTTGCCCGGAACTCCAGCACAGTCACACTCTCTTCTCAGCCCCTGCATTCTACACACTTCCAACAAAATGTTCAAGTAAAATAAAAAACAAAAGCTACAAGGGTTATTATACGTGGTATGCGAATTTTGTCAATCTTTTTACTTTTCCTTCTTCCCAAGTCCTGAGATTTTTTCAACAATCATTTGAAACTTAAATTTCAGACGTTTTTCTCTTTTATCCAGCTTAGCCATAGAGACATTTTCTTTACTCAGGGTTTTATAGATATTCTGCAAAGATTTCAAATCCATCTCAGGGAGTAGGTGAGTGGTACGGGATTTATGCATAGGCGAAATAGTAGAGCTTTTCAGCAAACGCTTAATCTTTTTTTGAAGTTCAGCTTTTTTCATGGATTATTTTTTGTTTTGGCAAATAATTATCTTCTGAAATCACACTTTGCTCTAGTTCTTTTTCTGTCTCTTTTCTTGCTTTCCCAGCCACACTTCCTCCTCGTTTTGCAACTTGTTTATTCGCTGGCATGCCTTTTGGTTTTTCTTTTTGTGAAATCTTAGTTGTGACCTTTTCACCGAGCATGGTAAAAATAAGTTCCAAATCTGTCATATTATCTCGCAGATTTGCTTTGGATTTAGCAGGAATATTTTTGTGCTTTTTGTATTCAGCTGGAGTCATACCAAAGGCAGCTTTAGAAATTTCTGCAGTGAGAATTGCGTAATCTTTTTGATGTTCTACACCTCGATCTTTCCATTCATCAGTAAGATTTTGACGAATAGCGATTCCTCTCAAGCGTTTATCAATCCAATCCTTTGGATATCCTTTCTGCTCGTAGAGAGTTTTCATTCGTTTTTGAGCAAGTTCTGGATCTTCAATTTCATCAAGCCTTTCTTTACCAACTTCCGCAAGCCACATCTTGAAAGGCTCAGCCTTTTTGCTGGGAATGGATTGAATGAGGCGAAAAGCATTTTTAGTATTTACGCAATCAGTGGCATATTTTTTTCCATCAGCACTTTCTAATTTCAGTTGTAAACAAATTGTTAACAACTGATTTTCTCTGCTTTTTAAAACTCCCCAATATTGTCTTGGTGCAGGACTATCTGTAAGTGCTTCAATAATATCCACCACTGAATAAAACCATTCATCAAGATGCCAGATTCGTCGAATCTGTTTAGACTGGAAAAGGATAAGTTTATTAGAATTATTCATTGTTCATAATTTAGTCTTTTCTTTTGTCACTGTAAAGTTCATCATAAATATTCTAAAATAAAACCGACCACTTGCTGTTAAGATATGTATGCGACAATTAGCGATGAAATAACACAATTTTCTTTACGGTCCCAGAAAATCCTACTAATTTAAACGAATTCATCTCCAATCAGAGTCTAAACAATATATTTGGATTTTGGAGAATAGTGTTTTTATTTTTTTGTAACCTCAGAAAGATGAACACCTTTCTTTTTCCAAGCATGTTTCATATTACTTGCAAGAGTTTTGAGATCACGAGGATCTATATTGTACAAAACAAAAGCCAAGTCATGTGGAGTGATAGAACCTTTCATCATAGTCCTAATTTTAGTTAGTATAGGAACCAATCTCTTAACAGGTGTTTTTTTGAAAAAGTATTTATGGAATGTACTGCTTGCTTTAGTTAAATCTCCACTGCCTTTCAAGGCTTTAACTGCTTCACCGATCTGAGAACCAGGGGAGTCAGAAGAAAGCCCTTCAGTAAGCATATCAGTATCAACACCAGCCTTTTGCAAAACACCAAGTTTTGTAGTGTCCTCAAGCTTAGTAAAAGCGTATTTAAAGTTTTTTGCAGTGAATTTTGCAATAATAGATTGAATACCAGGTTTAGATTTGAACAATCTTTTCATGACTAGAGCGAAATCTTTTGGTTTTAACCTATTACCCTTTTTGTCATACATCAGATCAAGCCAAGTTTTCAAAGTAGCACCTGTGAAAGCAGCCATTTCATCATCAGTCAGGGCTTTGTCATGTCCTTCTTCTGGTTCTTTGCTTGGTTGAGTTTTCAGTTTTTTCAAAGCACTGGCAAGATCAGAAGAGTTTTTTGCCTTCATATTTCTATTTACAGCATCTTCAAAAAGCGAAAGTGTAGCCTTTACTTGTGTGGATTCATCATTAGCATCTTCAAATTCATATTCTTCATCAGAGATCATCATTTTACCCTCAGTTTCAGCATTTTCATCAGAAACTTCATCCTCAGCTTTTTGAGTTTCCTCACCACGATCTTTTTTCAACTTTTCCATCTCTTTTTTATAAACCTCCGTAAATACCTGAAGCTTATCCGTCCAATCAATCCTGCTATCAAAAAGCGACTTCCGCGTAGCTGTCCAACCAGCACGCAGCGTGTCCAAAGTATCACCAGCCTTTTCAAACATTTTTTTCGCAGTT
>CAYORB010000058.1:0-5138 GCA_964406295.1 uncultured Candidatus Peribacteria bacterium
TTGACGACATACGCGCGTTGTTGAATGCTGGTGCGGATAAGATTGCTATTGGTTCTATGGCGGTGGGTGCTCCTGGGTTTGTGCAAGAATGCTCTGAACAATTTGGCGCTCAATGCATTGTAATCTCGCTGGATTGTAAAAAAATGGGTAAAAAGTGGGAACTTTATGTGAAGGGTGGTCGTGAGGCTACAGGTTTAGATGCTATTGAGTTTGCTATTAAAATGGAAAAACTTGGTGCTGGTGAACTTTTGGTAAATTCTCTGGATAGGGACGGAACTGAGAAAGGATTTGATTTAGATTTGATTGAAGCCATATCTACTGTTGTCAATATCCCAGTAATTGCTTCCAGTGGTGCTGGTAAAATAGATGATTTTTTAGAAGGTTTTAAAGTGGCAGATGCATGTTTAGCTGCTAGTTTATTTCATGATTCTAAGTTGAAAATTGAAGATTTACGTAAATATTTGATGAATAATAATGTAACAATGAGAAAATGAAATTAGATTTTGAAAAAATGGATGGCTTAATTCCTGTGATAATTCAGGATAATGTAAGCAAAGCTGTACTTATGCTTGGATATATGAATAAAGAAGCTTATGACAAAACTTTGAAAGACGGCTTAGTTACTTTCTGGAGTAGGAGCAAAAATCGTCTTTGGCGAAAAGGCGAAACTTCTGGGAATACTTTGAAAGTTGTTTCAATCAATCAAGATTGTGATAATGACGCTCTTCTTATAATGGCTGAACCTAAAGGGTCAACTTGCCACAAAGGTAGCAAATCCTGTTTTGGAGAAAATTTCATGTTGGGTAGTCTATTTTCCTTGATCATGAACCGTAAAGAAAAAGCTCCAAAAGGATCTTACACCGCATCCCTATTTGAAGGTGGATTGGAATCAATTTTGGCAAAGATATCAGAAGAATCTGAGGAAGTCGTTCAAGCTGCAAAGTCAGAAGGCCGACAGAGATTGATAGAAGAAAGCAGCGATCTGCTTTATCACCTATTTGTTTTATTGGTAAATGAAGGAATAAGTCTTGATGATATTGAAGAAGAATTGAGAAGGAGGAATTAGTTAATATTATCAATCAATTTTAAAACCAATTACTTGATTTGACCCATCTTCGGGAGGATTTGTTAAGCTTTCAATGGTTTTCCAGATTTTTTTAAATTCTCTATCTATTTCAGTACTACGTTTCAGCATAAAACTACGAACTTCTGCAAGCTGCTTTACTGTGTCATTTGAAGAAATTGATATCTTACGAAATTGAATAAAAGCCTTAATAACTTCAAGATTCATTTGAATAGCACGTTTACTTCGCAATATGCTTGCTAGCATAACTGTGCCATGTTCAGTAAAAACTAATGGTCTTTTTCTTCTACCGCCCCAACTTGAAGTCACAAATTGTGACTTCAAGTCTGAAAATTCTATTAAAGACAATTGAAACATAAAACCTTCTGGGAAACGATCTTCATTCCTACGAACAGCTTGGTTAAGAACTTTAGTCTTAACGCCATATAATTCCGCTAAATCTTCATCCAACATAACTCTACGTCCACGAATAATATAGATTTGTTTTTCCATGTACTAATTTGTATCAAATGAATATTAAATTTTCTTAAAATTTTCCTAAAATATGACAAACATGAAATTCATTTAGATCCAGTTGTTTTGTTTAAGCATGATTGCTATGTTTCAGTAGTAATTTTTAAGCAAATAAAATATGAAAAATATTATTTCTATTGTGCTCGGGGTATTTATATTATCTATGGTTTTTAGCCAAGTGGCTTCTGCTGAATTTAATGATATAGAAAATCATGACTATGCAGAATCTATAAACTTTTTAAAGGAAAAAAATGTACTTACAGGTTACGACGATGGCAGTACCAAACCAGATTCCCTAATTAACAGAGCTGAATTTCTTAAAATTTTAATGGAATTGAAACAAATCTCTACAGGCACAGAGGGGCATTTTAATGATGTAAAATCTAATGATTGGTTTGCTCCTTATGTTTACGGTGCTATAGAGGCTAAACTTGTTAATGGATATGCTGACGGTACATTTAAACCTGAACAACACATAAACTTTTCAGAGGCCAGTAAAATGATTTTCTTGGCTTTTGAATATAAAATTGAAAAGAAAGAAGACGAAGAATGGTACGTACCTTATATGCAAGTTCTATCAATTAAGAAAGCTATACCTACAAGTATTGATGATTTTGGTGAATTTATAACCAGAGGCGAAACTGCAGAAATGCTTTGGCGTATGGAATCTGTTTATAAAGGAAAAAAATATAAAACTTATGGAGATTTTATTAAAGAAAAACATATGGCGGAATATGCCCATAGCCCTGGTAAATTTGCTAGAAGTTTAGTAGAAAAATATGGTGTTGAAGTAAATCCTGAATACAGTGTTGATTGGGTAAATGATGTTTGGCGCACTGAACTTGAGGCCCTAGCGAAATATTCAGCTTTGTATGATGATAATATTTTATTTGATATGCCTTGCAAAAATGTTTATAAAAATATTTTGAATTTCACTGTTCCCTATCGGGGAAGTTTTTTTGTGAAAGAATTTGATAAGAACACCTTGAAAACAGTACAAAACAATGAATTTGAAGATGAAAACTGTGCCAGAATATTCAAAGATGAACACTTTATATATGTCTATAATAGAGAAGATCCAAATCTATTTGCTGCCGCTTATAATGTGGCAGATCCTAAAACTTTCAAAGGATTAAGGAATATTGAGACTGTTTATACCGATAATGAAAATTCATATATATTGATGAATGGTAAATTGATTTCTATAGAAGTTGGAGATATTGATTTGAAAAAATTGAAAGGAATCCCACTGTCAGATAAGGATGAAAAACCTAATTTAGAGGATATTCACTCTTGTTATGGAGAAGGTATTTGTATAAATAAAATCGCAAAAGTAGAGCACTATACTCTTTATCGTGATGAAAATAGTATTTATTTTTTTGATGGCAAAAGTATTAGCAAGCAGTCTGAAATTGATGCCGATACATTTGAAGTTGTTGACTTTGCAAAAACATCTACTGAAAATCAAGCCTTTTTGCGTGATAAAAACAATGTTTATAGGCTAACAATAGACGAATTAGAAATTTTGGATCATTTAGATTCTAGTAGTTTTGAAATCATATATTCAAATGATAGCAAACTCTTGTTACAGGATGATTTTAAAATGCATATTGAATTAGATGGTGAGATCTACCTAATTGATTTATCTAAATATGAAAAATTTGAAACTTTTGTGTCAAATAATGAAAACCTAAGTTTTACTTTCTATGCCCATGACGATGAGAATGTATATAGACTGCTTAACAGATGGCAGAATGGATATGAGCACGGATTAAAAAAATCCTTGATTCCTGTACCACTTGAAAATATGGATGCTGATACTTTTGAAGTTTCAATTTTTGATTATTCTGGACATCCAATGGACTCAGAATTCTTTGTTTATGGAAGTAGTGAAGGGAAGTTTTGGTTCTTTGATGAAGAAAATGATGTTGAAGTATTCAATAAAGAAATCGATGTTGAAACATTTGAAATTATTCACGATATGATTTTTAGTAATGGCGAGAATTCCTACAATCAAGGATTTATAGCTAAGGATAAAAACAATGTTCTGCTTTATTCAAATGAAAACTTCAAATTTAAAAATGCTGATGGAATTAATGCAAATGGGTTTGAGCAAGTCATGGGACAATATCCTATCTTCAAAAATACAACTAAAGTTTATTTCTTTAATGGAACTGAATTTGATGAAATAGAGGGAGCTGATCCTGAAACTGTTAAAGTAGAAATCGTAGAGGCTTCACTCTATATTAAAGATAAGTATAAGACTTGGTTATATAACAAAGAAGATGAAAAATTTGTTGAAGTGGATGAATGATTTAGACAGATTCTAGATAACTTTTAATACGCGTAGAGTCTTCGCGAAGTTTCTCATTTTTGAGATAAATTTCAATAAAAGCAATTGACCCTTTATTTATGCAAAATGAAAAAATCAATCTTGTTTTACTTGAACCTTTTAAGCTTCTCACCATTAATCTAGTTTTAATAAGTTTTATCCCCTTTGCATTATCTTTCCTAAGAATTATGAATCTCCTATTTTTATCAAAATCTACTGCTGTAATAAATTTCTCAAAGTTTTTTAAATCTCCTGCTAGTGAAGGTATTTTCTTCTTTAGCTTCTTTAAATCCTTCAAAAAACCATCTAAATAATTAAAGTTCATCCTCATATTTTCTTACAGAATATGGATCATTTCGATAAAAAACGCTTTCATAATTGATTTCCTCTCCATCTTCGTGTGAAGCCCAAGGAACATCCGCATGAGAATAGTCACTTAGTTCAGTTGCGGATTTATCGGATAATCGTGCTAATACAGCTTCTATCATTTCAAGCTCTTGTCCATTTAATTGAGTTAAATCTGCATTAATACGTGGCAGATATTTTCTTTGTTCGAAAGTGAAATATTGACTTTTGACCTCCTCAATCTCTTTTTTTCTTTTCATTTCTTCGATAACCTTAATAAATTCTTTAGGTGTAGGACCATGGTGATTTTTGATATATGTCAGCCCCATTAATTGCTCCTCATGTTTTTCGTAATAGTCAAAATCAATGAAATATAGCAGTTTGTATAATACGGTTAATCCAACATTTGGTTTAGCACCAATCCTTTCTAATATATATAAAAATACCTGTTTGAATTTGTCCAATTTCTTTTGAGGAATTTCAATTCTTACATCATGATCTGCTTCAGATTCATGTTCTTCTACAATACCAAAAATCTTTTTAACTTCTTTTTGTTCTTGTAATTTGAGAGGACGCTTGCCTTTTTCTAAGTTAATCAGAGTTGGACGTGACATGTTGAGCCTTCTTGCCAATTCTTCCTGTGACATGCCAAATTTTTTCCTTATCGTTTTTATGTCTATGGGCTTATTCATGACTTGTGAGGTTAAATGAGGGCAGCTTCTATTTTACTCCAGCGAATGGTGGAGTGTCAATGTTTACGTTTTCTTTACACTTTTTTAACAAAAAAATAACATGTTCCACTTTAATTAAAGCTCATTTTATGGCTTTGAGACTCGCTTTTTACTTGAAAATATGCTAAAATAT
>CAYORB010000059.1:0-5041 GCA_964406295.1 uncultured Candidatus Peribacteria bacterium
GCTCACCTTGGCCTAATCAAAAATGAAACCCAGAAGCCGGAAAACTGGCTTGCAGAACACAGGGTTCACCTAAACTTCACTGATTCTTTGGTTCAGAAGTATAGGGTGGGGTAAAAAGTTCAGCTAATAACCAACTGCAGTTGCAAATGAATCCCACACAAAAAGTGGATCATATGATATTTTGTTTGAATAAAAAACGTTCCATTCTGTTATATTAATGTGAAAATGACAGGTTATAACGTGGTTTTTTAAATTTTGTGCAAGATAAAAAACTAATTCTTCTCAAGCCCCTTTCAAAATGGGGCTTTTTATGGTAAAATATACAGATTTAAGAAACAAAAATTAAAGCATGCTCAAAAGACTAAAAAAGCTCAAAGAGAAGCACAAAAATAGACGTCACGTGATAAGGAATACACCTTCTGCCTTTGATAAAGCCATTTTATCTTGGGTCGCACCTGAAACAATCCAACATGAAAGAGGTACGATTTGGAAAGTTTTTATGGGAATAATTATCATAGGAATTGTAGTCTGGGGGATATTTAACAACGCTTGGACAATGTCTTTGGCAGTTGCAGCAGTTGCGATTGTGCATTATTTGGCTCATTTGGAGCATCCCAAGGATGTAGAAGTGGTGATTTCAAAAATCGGTATAAAAGTTGGGGCTAGTAAATATCCATACAGTAGAATCCGTGCTTTTTGGCTTATTTATGAGGCTCCATATACAAAAACATTAAATATTCGTGTAGAAGGAGATTTTTTGGGAGATATTACTATACAACTGGGAAATCAAAGTCCTTCACCGGTGCGCGAAGTTTTAATGGAATATATTCCTGAACTGGAAGGGCAGACCGAGAAATTGTCAGATATTTTTCTAAGATTATTCAAAATTTAAGATGGTTGATTTTATTAAAAAAATTATTAAGTCCACAGCTAAAGATGTAGGCAAAAAGATGGCTAAAGAAGCCGAAGAAGAAGCCAAAGCAGTCGTTAAAGCAGCCGAAGAAGCTAAAGTCGCAGAGGAAGCGAAGGCTTTTGAAGCTCAACGTAGACGAGAGGAAGTTGAATATCATAATCTTAGAAATCGAATAACATCTAGAGCTAAAAGGGGACGTTTAAAAGGGCGCATGGGTGTCTTTAAACTGGATGCAGGTTATGATGAGGGGATACCAGACAATATCAAGCTATCCTCTGAAAAAATAATAGATGAAATCGATACACTTTTTAAAGATAAGTACAAAAGTCTTAGTCATGCTGCAGATCTTACCGCTGATCTTACTCTCCATACTCTGCATACACCTATTTACACATTAGCAAACGATACAGCTAAAAACCTTGAAGAGGCAAAAAGTGATGAAGATAGAATCGAGGCTATAACAACAGAGTTTCACGAAGTATTAACCGAACAAAGAGACTCGATAATAGCTGCAATGGAGAAAGTTATTGCAGAAAAAGGGTATATAGATCATCAGGCTTTGGCGATGTTGGATCACAGATCTGATCTGATCGCTCAACTTTTGGCAAGACCTGATCATCAGGCTTTATTGGAGATTTTTAAGTTTGCTAATGATAACTCTTATACAGAACCGGAACATTTGACTCATACAATAAAAACATATCTGGAAAAGCCTAAACTTGATGAAACTACGAAACAGATTGTGTGGTATGTAATCGGAAAATTAACTCCAGCTGATAGGGTGAGATTGGGAATGGATTTGAAAGAAAAAATGAGTGAACAGGATCTAGACGAGATGCTAAATAGAGGGAATCTACGAGGAGTTTTTTCTTTGGGAGAAATGGAGGAAATTCGTGGCGAAAAATATGCAGACGCTAGTGAGAGAGAGCGCTACAATAAACAGTTTATGCATATTCATGATATGAAAGGCAAGGTGCAACAGCTTACAGATTCATATGGTACTTATAATCAAGCAGGTGAGATGTTGACCGGGGCTAATGCCGTTGGTTTTATCTTTGATGCTGGAATGTTATTGATGGGAGCGACTAATATCGCAGTTGGGGTATGGAAAGATCCTATGGGTATAGTAAAAAATGAATATGTTTGGACAGCTGCAGCAGGTATTGCAGGTCGTCATTATATGAAAAAGCAAGAGACACTTGAAGTGGCTACAGCTTCTGAAGAAACACGTGTAACGAGAGAAAGAGAGACAGCGAAACGTGATTTGACCAAAGAAATTAGAAATACTACTTCTTGGGAACAATGGGATGAGTTTTTTAAATCTGATGATCATAACGGAGTTGAGATTTTTGCAAATTTCCGTGATTACATTAGCCAAGTCAATGATGGCATACCTAAGGGGGTTAAAGCAGACACATTCCAGAAATTCTTAGACTTCAGAGCAGCAGAAACACAAGATCCGCAAAAAAGCGCAAAATACCAGAAAGCAAAAGTGGCTTTTGAAAAAATTTCTCATCGCGATAATATCAGTAGATTATTAGGTATTTTCAAAGACGCTACAGAAAACGGAGTAAATGAAAAAAACACTTATAATCAAGTAATAGCCGATGCTAAATTAACCAGAGTTTAAAAATGAATACAAAAATAAAAAAAGTTAATCGTGTGAATGCGAGACAACTGGCTTACAACCAAGCTCAACAGCAACAAGTGGAACAAATACAGTATATGCAAATGCAACAGGCACAGAAAGCTCAAGCATTACAGCGAGTAGCTACGATGCAAGCTTCTGAAACAAGTGGGAAAAAGAAAAAAAGAGGAAGAAAACTTGCAAAATGGTTGGGAGGGGCAACAGCACTTCCGTTTCTGTCCTTGCTAACAGGAGGAAAAGCCTCAGCTGCTAGTTTTATTGATATAATATTTTAATGAAAAAATTCTTAAACAAAATTATAGGGAAAAGAATGCTAACTGCCATGCTGGCGGCTATGCTTATCCTAGCTATAATGCCAATAGGAATAGCAAGTGCAGCACCAGCAGCGCCAGCACCAGCAGCCACAGCGCCAGCAGCCCCAGTGGCAGATAGAACAAAATGTCCACCAGGCTGGAAAGCAGTTAAAGAGGACGGTTCCTCATGTTTTAAGAATTTTAATGACGCAACTAAAGCAGGAGCAGCAAGCTGTCCAAGAGGATATGAGCCTAAAGGCATAGAAGGTGGAATATTAACTTGTAATATCGTTCCCAAAAAAGCAGCAGCAGTACCTGGAGATTTTTTTGAAAAGATACAAGTGCTTGGAATTTTCCAGAAAGTCCTAAATAGAATGCTATGGCCTATATTAGTAATGATAGGAGGCCTTCTGGATAATAGTTTACTCTTTGGTAACGGGATGGAAGAACGATTAAGGGATATATGGATACCAATACGTAATTTGGTAAATATTTTATTTGTACTTGTTTTGGTTGGAGTAGCGCTTTACAACGTGCTTGGGCTTGGGGAAGAAGGTTCTACTTATTCCATAAAATCCATACTACCAAAGATAATAGTGGGAATAATTGCTATAAATTTTTCCTTCTTAGGTGTAAAAGTCTTCCTAGACGCAGTAAATGTGCTCACCGTATCTATTTTTTCACTACCAACTCAGGTAGGACAGGGCCTGGATAAAATTATTGAGGAAGATGATGGTAGGAACGAAAAACTCTGTGCTCAGTTGCAAAGTCTCACATTGGATCAGCTTAAACAATTGGGTGATGAAAAAATTGAAGAAGATAGGATAAAAAATATCTATGTTACAGTAGCAGCGGAGAATGGAATAACAGGTGTCACAACTAAACAGGAAGTAGAAACCGCTCTTGCACTACCTGCAAATAGTGCCAAAAAAGAAACAATTGAAAACGAAATATATAGACGAATAAATGGTGCTATGTGTACAGGGGGCAGTTTAAATGACCAGGGTAAGCAATTTTTGAGAAGATATGGTTCAAGAAACGCTGCCTTTGCACTTGCGCTTAATATGGGGAAAATCACTCTTTATCAAGATATAAATTTTGAGAGTTTAGGAGAGGAAAAGGGGGTCGAAAAGCTATTTATCAACACTATTTTTTCTATGGTGTTATACATGGTGTACGCAGCTTCTTTTGTAGCTTTGTTTATAGTGTTAATTGCGAGACTGGTGGTTATGTGGCTTTGTATTGCCATATCACCGGTTTTGATTCTTATGCTGGCTGCTCCAGATATTAAAAGCAAATTGGGTGGTTTTGGAGAGATTGCTGATCAATTTGTGAAAAATGCTATTGCCCCAATTTTAATAGCTTTATCACTGAGTATAGGATGGATAATGCTGCATGCTTTGCAAAATCTGAATCAATTTGATAGTCAATCAGCATTGAGAATAGATCCTACTCAAGGTGTGCCTATTGTTGGTTTAAATACTATTCAGGATTTCACAGTAGCCCTCGCGACAATAGCTGTAGTATGGATGGGCGTATTTACGGCCGCCGAAGGAACAGTAGCCAAGGCAGCAACAGGCTGGTTGGGAGATAAGGTAAAACAAGCAGGAACATGGCTTGGAACACTGCCACTCAAACATACTCCAATCTTCCCTCTAAAAGTACCTGGAGAAAAAGATGATACCTACTCAGGTGCTGAAATATACACAGCCATTAGTGAAGGTATGAACAGAATGACGCAAACTAGAAGACTTGCAAATAAACTATTTCCTAGACCTACACAGGCTACAGTTATCAGTGATTCCACTTCAGGTAAAGAATTAGTAGATAATTTGGCAGACAGAATGCATGCTATTAAGAAGCTAGATAAGTCAGATTATCACGAATTTGAGAAATTAAGAAAGAGTGGTAATTGGAACAAAGTACTTAATGGCGTGAGAGACTCTAAGCTAAGGGATAAACTTAGAGCAATGGGAGCTGCTAGAGATATGGCAGCATTCTCAATTGCAGCTAAGGCAGTTAGAGAGGATGCTACAATGAAAGGAAAAATTATAGAAGCAAGCAGAAGAGCTTCTAAAAAATCCGGAAAACCGATAGTAGCGCCAATCTCTGAAAATCCTGCAGCGCCAGCAACAGAGACAACCAATATAGGTGGAGCTGCTATATCCGCGGCATTTAAGAACCCTG
>CAYORB010000060.1:0-4834 GCA_964406295.1 uncultured Candidatus Peribacteria bacterium
GCGAAAAATATTGGGGCGTGGCCAAGTGGTAAGGCAGCGGGTTTTGATCCCGTCACTCGGGGGTTCGAATCCCTCCGCCCCAGCCATTGAACTGTACCCCGAAAAGTAGACATGGGTTGCAGTTTTCTTTTGCTAGAATCAGTTAGTAATTAATAACAAAAGAATATGAGAACAATATTTTCAAGCGATCAAATCACGAAGTTAGAACAAAATCCCTGTGTTTTTAGGTGTGAACAAAGGTCAATCCATTACACCTTTTAGTCAAACTCAGGCCGCTGGAAAAATACAGATTCATCAGAGAGCTAAAGAATGACATCAGTATCCTTATTCATTCAGATCAAGGATTTCATTATACCAATCCAAAATATATAGCGATAATCAAAGCCTTGAAAATGGACCAATCAATGTCTCGAAAGGCAAATTGTATAGATAACACTCCCATTGAATCTTTTTTCGGCCACATGAAAGACGAACTTGATTACAAATCTTGCCAATCATTCAAGCACTTGCGCTTGGCAATCGATGAATATATGAGATACTACAATTACGAAAGAAAACAGTGGACTAGAAACAAGATGACACCTTTTGCATATAGGAATCATCTTCTAACCATGGTCGAGGGTTAGGGGGTTCTAATGTGTCTACTAAATGGGGTACGGATCACCAAAAATTTATTTCAGGGGATGAATAACCTAAAGTGGTTGTTTTTTTGAATATGTGTTTAAAAATCAGCAACTTCTTGCCAAGAAACTACATTTATTTGCGGATTTATTTTATCTATATTTATTTTTACTTTTCTTATAGTTGTATCAACATTTCCAGATGTTGTTATTTCTCTGTTTTCTCCACTTAGATTAATTACGGTATAATTACAAGATCCGTTTTCAAAATTTAAATTATTACTTCCTGAAAAAGGCATTGATTCTCTTATTTGTACTAAAGCTTCTTCTGCGCAAGCGTTTGCAAAGGCTTTTGCATGGGTGGATTGTTCTAAAGCAAAACTATTTAATGATGATCCTAAACCCAATGTAATAATAGAAAATGCTATTATTGAAGTAATTGCCCCAACAGCAAGTATGCTTATTAATGTAATAAATCCCTTTTTGTTATCGAATAGTGGCTGAACCATAAAATGTTTTAGAGTAATTATATTCATTTTTATTTTCTGGATTTGCATGACTCAGTGTGAATTTTATTTTTATTGTATCAGATGTTCCATTGCGAGATGAATTTTGAAATTCTAAATCGGATATTCTTATTCGTGAGGAAGTTATTTCTATTTCATTTGCTGTTCCTTCTTTAATTTGTAAAGTGTCATTAAGAATATCAAAAATTGTGGGGTCTTTTGTTCCATCTATAATATCTAAAGATAATTCTGAAGCTGAATTACCAACTGTTGGATAATTCACACTTTCAGCATTTCTAATGTCTTGAGTAATTACCTGTATTATTTGAATTCCTTGTTGATCAACTTCTGCCATTGTTTGATTTTTTATCCTTGATTCCACTACCAGCCAAAAAAGTGAAAATACTGATAAAAGCAATATCGCAGCTAGAGCTATGTATAGTATTAGTTCTACGAGTGTGAATCCTTTTGTTATTTGTTTATATTTAATCATCATTATAAAGTAATTCCGTTTATTGTTTTTTGAGATCCATCACTTAAAATAAATGTTAAAGAGAGTTCTGCTCCTATCATTCCTTTTTTGAATTTAATTTCTGTAAATGGGTAAGTTGTGTATGAGGATAAAACAAAATCTATAATATCTAATTCACTCCCGGATTTTTCATTTCCTGTCCAAACAATTTGATTATCTATGATTACTGTTTTGACATTATTTCCTTTTTTTCCACCAATCCACGAAACAATTATTTTATCAATTATTATATTTGTACTGCCTGTATTTTCGATTGTGATACCAATGACTTCTGAATCATCGGAGGGGTCTAAGTTTGCATTTGTTGTATCTACCACCAGGGAACTTGTTTGATTCCCTATTAATACAGACCAGTTTGTGAATTGTGTGGTTAAAAATATTTCTCCTGTTATTTGAACGCTTTGCTGCCATGTAACTTTGGAAGCAATTTGTTTTCTATCTGAATCTATAGTTGAAATTATTATTTCACGTGTAAAAAAGTTTTCTGTACTATCTGATGTTCCTGAGAATTCCCACTCTCCTGTTGAGGCATTTAAACCATAGGTGCCATCAATTAGGTTTGTGAAATCTTCGTTTTTTATATTACGCACAGCTTCTAACCCCTCTTCTGCAAGAAAAATAGCGCGTGCTCTTTCTCCTGCAACTGATGTGCTTTGTTTTCCATAAATTATTATACCTATTAATGCTGTTGTAATTAACATAAAAATAGCCATTGATAGAATAGCTTCTACTATTGAAAAACCATGTTTTTTAATAGTCAAATATTCCTTTTTCATTAATATTGATGGTTCTTGTTTCATTTGTGTTAGTATTTTTTATTATTAAAGTTCCTACTGTTTCAGGTTCTCCATATAATTTTGTAAAAACTACTTCTGTAACTCCATAAGGTTCAATAATTGGTGCAATATCGAATATTTCATCGTATTCAATATCTCTGTTTGTGTAATCCTCCCCCTTAAATAAGGTAATAATGTTTGATTTCATAGACACCCCCCATTTACTATCTTGAGCCATAGCTTGTGAAAGTATTTGTGCACGTCTTGCTGTTTGCACTGTTATATCTACAGTTACATCAAGTTCATTTTTATTTTGAAAATACACATAACTTGAAATAGATGAGACAGATATAATAGCTACCAAAGTTAGAGATAACATGGCTTCTATCAAGGTAAACCCCTTGTTGTTTGAAACTTTTGACATTTTTTTTAATTAATTGAGCCTATCATACTGTAGATAGGATAAATTACTGCAATTGCAACCATCATAACCATGAGCCACACGATAACTAAAAGTATAGGCTCTATTAAGATTGTGATTGTTTTTGCTGTATTTTCAGTTTTTTCATCAAAAATATTCCCTATTTTTGTGAAAGTATTTGATAACGCCCCTGATTTTTCTCCCACAATAATCATTTGCTGAATTGTATGGGGAATTAACTTGTTAATTTTTTTATATGTCAAAAAGCTTGTCTTGAATGAATTTCCTTCTTCAATATTTTTTTTCAAATATGTGTAAAGATTGTTGTATGCATAAAAATTTGATGATTTACTAAGTGATTCAAATGCATCAACTACTGAAAACCCTGAATTTATTAAAGTTCCTAAAACTGATCCAAAACGTGCCAGTTCTACCTGTTTAATCAATTTATTTATGCCTGGTGTATGAAAAAGTAAAAATTGTCCGATAAATTTTGTTTTGTGGAAGAAGAAAACAAAATATGTCACTAGCATTAAAAAAAATACTAAAAGTGGCAACACTATATTCCCACTTGCTATGATGAATTTCCCCATTTTAATAAACCATTTTGTAATAAATGGCAATTCAGCATCGATACTGTTAAAAACTTTTGTAATACGAGGGATTATAAACCAAATTATTCCAACTCCTACAATTATGGTTAATGAAAAAATAAAAACCGGATACAACATAGCTGTGTTTATTTTTGATCGAAATGATTTCTCTTTTTGCTCCTGTATCGCTATGATTTTTAAATTTTCTACCATGGTTCCGGATTCCTCTCCAATACGTATAAGAGAAATTACTTGTGCAGAGAAAAGGTTTGTTTCTTCCAAGGCTTTCCAAAACTTGACTCCTGCATCAATATTTACCTGTAAATCATTAATTATTTTTTTAATTTTCTTTGAATTTAATTCAGCTTTAATTGCTGAAAGGCTTCCTGGTAATGTTAAACCAGATCCCATTAACATGGAAAGATTCTCAATAAAATATTCTTTATATTCATCTTTTATAAAACGTGCATAAAAAAATCCTTTTTTATTCTTTTGCATTTTCATTCATTGGTACTATCAAATAAAGTTGGACTTGCTACACGTAGAACTTCTTCAATTGTTGTTATTCCATTTCTAACTTTTTCAATTCCATCTTGAAATAAGGAAATAGATCCTTGTTTCTGAGCTAATTCCCAAATTTGTTTTGTAGGTGGATTTTTTAAGATCAAGTTCTTCATTTCAGGAGTGATGTTTATAACTTCATATATCGCGGTTCTTCCATTATATCCTGTGTCTCCGCATTCATTACACCCCTTTCCTAGGTATGTAGTAATAACATCTTCTGAAAAATATTTTGATACCTCAGATGAAATTTTTATTAATTCTTCTTTCTTTTGTGATTTGCTTACTTTACAAGAGTCACAAATTTTACGTATCAAGCGTTGGGCTATTATCGTTTCCAAGGTAGAAGCTAAAAGAAAAGGTTCAATACCCATATCTAGTAATCTTGGTATACTTGTTGCCGCATCGTTCGAATGAAATGTGGATAGCAATAAATGGCCTGTTAAAGCTGCATTAACCCCAATCTCAGCTGTTTCTTGATCTCTAATTTCTCCTACTAATATAATATCAGGATCTTGTCTTACTATAGATCTAAGACCCTTAGCGAAAGTAAGTTCAGTTTGTTCATTTACTTGTATCTGATTTATTCCACCAATTTTATATTCTACAGGATCCTCAATGGTTGTAATATTAATATCTCGTCGATTTATAATCTTTAAAAGAGCATAAAGAGTTGTTGTTTTTCCTGCACCTGTTGGTCCTGTTGCTAAGATCATTCCGAAAGGTTTTTTAACTGCTTTATTAAGAATTTTCTTATTTTGTTCAGATAAGCCTATGTCATTTAATGCAAATGTGGAGATGTATGATGTAAGTATACGAATTACG
>CAYORB010000061.1:0-3468 GCA_964406295.1 uncultured Candidatus Peribacteria bacterium
ACAGTGTCAATATATTGTGGAGTTTCGGTTTTTGCAAATGGATGAGGTTGACGTGTAAAGGGCTTAGTAGTTTAGTAGATTTGAACTAAAACTCATTTTACAGTACAATAACAGGAATATTAAATTTCAATCTACAGCTTTATGAAGAAAAAAATTATCAAAAAAAAAGAGAAAGAAATAATACTTTTGCAATTAGTTATGAAAAAAATTCAAGAGATTATAGAAAGAAAAATTAATAAAAAAGAAAAATTAAAACTTAAAGAGTTAGAATCTAAATTAAACAATATTTAATGGGAGTAGGAAATTTTGAAAAAAAAGAAGGTGTAAAAGCAAAAATAGATAAATATGCAGAAAAACCAGAAAAAGATTCTAGGCAGCAAAAACTAAGAGAAGCTCTTTATGAACAAATAAAAAATGCAAATGACGAATTTACAAATGAAGATTGGGAAGAAATTTTAAATTACTTAGGTAGTGATTTATTAGGAACATTCGGGATCAAAACAACAACACAATTAAAGGCATTTATCTTAGAAACAAAAAAAACAGCCGACACTAATAAATTTTTAGAAAATCTTAAAACTCTTAATAATTTACCAAGAAAAGAGGCTTTACTTATTCTAGAATGGAGAGAGAATTTTAAATTAAAATCATTATTTAATTATATTTATAGTAATTATCAAGAGAATACTCCAAACCTTTCAAGGGAAGATTTTTTTAAGCAAATAGAAAGTAAAAGTATTAAAGAGATTAAAGAAATTGTGAAAAAATATAGAGATGATGAAGAATTTTTTATTAAGCATTTAGAACCTGGTATAAATAAATCCTTGAAAATTCTTAAAAGTGAAGAATTCACTAAAACATTTGATTTTCTAAAAACAAAACTTGGAGTTACCGATCTAGAGTTGCCATATTATAAAACATTTTTAATTTTTCGTCAGAACAATACTACTAAACAAGAATATTTAACTGCAATACATAGCAAAGAATTTGCTTATTTTCATAAAATGTTAAAAACGGAATATGGTATATCTCCAAATCATAAATTACTGAGTACAATTGGACATTATTTAGATCCCAAAAGTCTAAGCAGGTTAGAAGAAGAAAATACAAAGAAAGCTTTTGCCATTTTTAAAAAATATTTTCCAAATTCATCTGCTAATTCAATAGAGGATATTTTTTTTGCAATCAATATTGGAGATAACAGTAATGACTTAAAAACAAGTCTAAAAAACGGTCACTATGAATCAATAATTGTGAGGAAAGCAAGAAATAAGAAATTATTAAAAGAAGAAAGTGAAAATTCAGAAGATGTTTATTTAAAATCACAGTTTGAAAAATACAACATAACAACAACTATTGCAGATATGCAGGCTTATTTAGAACTTTTTGAACTACATAAAAAAGAAAATCTTGAGGAAATTAGATATGCAAGATTGAAAAACATAGATATTTCTAGCTTGATCAAAAGTGAAGATTTCAAATCTTATGTAGAAGAAATGTTAAGTAATTATTCAGATGAGAATAAAAAGGCAATTGATAACTATGAGGTTGCAGCAATAACAAGAAATTTTGTCTTTCATCGTAAAAAACAAGAGGATTTAAATAAGGCATTTTCAAAAATTGGAAAACTAACAGTTTTAGATTTAGATCTTGAATTTGTTGACCTTAAACTTGAGATTTTAAAAGGATTAGAAGGTATGCAATTTCTATTAACTAAAAGTAATAGTATGGCATTAGGTATAGAATGGGGCATTCTAAGCTTTGAAAAAGTTTTTACAAATATTTTAAAATCTGTAAAGGAAGGTAAGGCAAAAAGACTATATGACTCATTAAACAATTGGAATATTCATAAACCAGAACTGGGAGAATTTATAAAGACATTAGTTTATGACAAGTTTATTGATTTTTTCACTAAAGAAGATAGTGCAAAAAAATGTCTAGAGATAATAAAAAAATATGGTCTGATTTCTAGTTATAGAAACGGTGAGATGAATTTAAATGACAAGGAATCCTATAAGAAAATTTTCGACAATTATGATTTTCTCATTAATAAAAAAACATACGAAAGTATAAAAAAATATTTTTCACATAAACCCCAAACCATTAGTAATTTGGACGGAATCCTATCATATAAAAGTTTAAAAAATCCGAAATTTATTGAAATTGCCAATATTTTAGAACAGGAGTATTCAATATCAAATAAAAGAATTATGAATCTGTTTGGTAAAGATGATATTCCTTCTAATTTTTTAGCAATAATAAAAAGTGAAAAATTCAAACAAAACATAAGATGGATTTCTGATTTCTATTCAAGTAAAGGAAAATTACAGCACTATGATAGACCAACAATAAAATTCCAAAATTCAGATTTTTTTGAGTTTGCAATGCTTGTAAATAATTTTCCAAAAGCAGAATCTGTTTTTAATCAAATAGACTATATAGGAATAGGCATTAATCATAATGAATTTGTTGAATATATAAAAACACACATTCTATCGCATGAAAGTGCAGTAGCAAGTCTTTTAAATGAAAAATTTCCTGAATTTTATAAGAGAATAACAGAAAAGTTTTATGGAGGAGATAAAAATATTACTGCAGTTATAGAAATTACAGAACTTTTCTCAGTTTTGGAAAAAACACCTGAAAAAATAAAGTTACTATTTTCAGATGATTTTCAAAAAGCACATTCATTTATTAAAAAAGAGTTTAATATAACAAATCTTCATTATTCTACACTTTTGCCAATACTACAAATATCTAAAGATTTCGATGCAAGAAAATATAAAGATATTATAGAAGAATTAAATGAAATTGGAGAAAAAGTTACTGCAAATGATTTAATTTTAATTAGTGAAATACTTAAAGATCAAGATTTTAAAGAATTACTATTTGATAGAGATGATCTTGAAGAAAGTTTGGAACACACATACGACTCAAAAGAATATAGTCGTTTACACATTGATCAAGTAGTTTCATTGCAAACAGCCGCAAAAAACTCAAAACCTGAGAGTAAAAAGAAAAGGTTAATATTAAAAAGTAAAAAACTTAAAGAAGAATATAGTGAAAGACCCCCTCTAGTAGAATTATCAAATTTACAGCTTTTACGTTTATATCTTTTTCAAAAATCAATGCAAGATCCAGATTTTATAAAAGAAATGGGGAGAATTGTATCAGAGGATATAGAGAATAAGTCTACAGAGTACGGAGGTACTATTTCTTTTGAAAATAAAAAAATTGGATTTAACTCTGTAAAGTCACATTCTGAATTTAATGGAGCATATATGAATAGAAAGTATAGATTTCTTATCAATGGTATTGCAACATTTCATTTACATGCCTTAGAGAAAGATAATTCAAAATTTTCAGGGCCCAGTGGCTGGTTGAATGCTAATGGTGGTGATATTGCAAGTGCAGATTTTTATGATTCTACAGACTACCAACTATAAACTACTAAACTAACTACAGACT
>CAYORB010000061.1:3478-4063 GCA_964406295.1 uncultured Candidatus Peribacteria bacterium
CAATGGGACATCCTAAAGACCCTTCCAAAAATGAAATAAAAGATAAACTCATCGTTAATATAGACATGTATTATGTAGATAAACGCAGAAATAAAAAGCTGAGAATCATAGACATGGGGGCACATATTATTCCCTATAATAAATAACCACTATTATAGGGATTTTTAGCTCGCTTATAACTATATAAATACTTGCTTTTAGAACTAAGCATTTTTGGAAGATCAAGAAATGTGGACAGCGTTTCTATCCAACGTAACAAGGCACGAACAGGCACATATAAATATAGAAATGAAAGGAATACGTGAATTACAATCTGCACTAGCTGAACCTGTACCAAAAAACACAAGTTGTAGTGAATTTATTGATCCTATACGTGCAGAAATAGATGAATCAATAACTCAGGCGCATCAAGAGTATCACGATAGAGCTAGTTATTATCAGGGCGCTGTATTTCCTTTATATTGCGGATTCAAAGGGCCAAAAGAATATAATAGTTTTTATGCTACACACCCCAATCAATAGGGGCTCTACCAGTGGCTATTAAATAATCATTAGTTTTTGAAAAATGACCACATCCAAAAAATC
>CAYORB010000062.1:0-4011 GCA_964406295.1 uncultured Candidatus Peribacteria bacterium
ACATGCTTTTGGACACAGCTCCAGACAAAGGTATAGAAACAGATGAATCAATCCCCGGGGATGAGGGAACAGCAGATGAAGGAGCAGAAGATTTAACAATCCTAGAGGATGAAGGAATGAACGATGCTGCAGACCAAAATTTATTTGATCTAGGTGTAGATTTAGAATTTTCAGACATGGCCCCAGACATGGCCCCAGACGCAGTATCTATTCAAGAAGCAACTTGTCAATTAGTTGTGAAGGTAACAAGAAGGGCAGATGTCTCTTATTTTGATAATAATAGACATCGAGGTGTTATAGGCGCAAGAGGAGTTCATTTAATAGGATCTGCTATTGAAGGAGGATCATTAGGTGGAGTTGCTATAAATCAAGAAGGTGTGCTTGGAGAATATTATCATGAATGGTTTTCATATAACCAAAATAATATTGGTGGAAGAACTGAAATTTACGGAAGAGGATGTGAAGGTATAGAAATATATCAAACACCTAGAAACGATTTTCATACAGAGGTAGCTCCAAATGAAGAAGCTATTGCAGAACACAGAGTTGATTTAGCCAACCCGCCTGAAGAAAATAATGATGAATGGAGTGCTCAAATAGGAATGGATCCTGCCCATGGTAGAGAACAAGCTATACACATAAGATGGCCAGAACAAGAAGCAAACTAATCTATGTAGTCAGCTCAAGAATTTTCAGTTGAATATTCTCAGCTTTCATCAGTGCAGTTCCTATCAATACAGCATTTACCCTAGGGGCTAGACCTTTAATATCAGCTCTGCATCGTATACCGCTTTCAGAAATAATAAGTAATTCTTCTGGAATTAGTGGAACCAATCTATTCGTAGTTTCTAAATCAACTTCAAATGTTTTTAAATTACGATTGTTAATCCCAACAATCCTAGCATCGGTTAATAAAACTTTCTCCAATTCTTCCTCATTATGTACTTCGCAAATACAATCCATATTCAAATCCTTAGCAATATTTAAATATTTTTGCATCTGATTTACAGTTAATAATGCTGCAATAAGTAGAACAGCATCCGCTCCAAAATCTCTAGCTTTTTGAATCTGGTATTCGCTTACAATAAAATCCTTACACAACAATGGAGTTTTTTCAGTGACACTTTGCACATCTTCTAAATCTTGAAACGAACCTTGGAAAAAGTTTTCATCAGTCAAAACAGAAATTGCAGCCACATTAGCATTTTCATAGCTTTCAGCAATCTCACATGGATTAAAATTATCTTCAAAATCTTTAAAAATTAAACCTTCAGAAGGAGAAGCTTTTTTGATTTCAGCAATCAAAGAAATATCTTTTCCAGAAATAGCATCATAGAAACTACGATCAGATAAAGGAAGCTTTTTAGTTCTAGCTATTCTTTTTAAAATATCACCCTTTGCCAGAAGATATCCTTCACGCAAAGTTTTTACTTTTCCAACCAAATACAAAGCCAAAGCACTGTTTATGTAAACCAAATCAGCATGTCTTGTTTTACAATTGCCAGATAAAATTTCTCTAGCAATTTGAATATTTTTTTCACTATCACCACCAGAAATTTCATCGAAACTACAGGATTCAATCCCAAAATCAGCAGGACTGATCTGGTATTCTTTAATTTCTCCATCAACTAATTCAACAACATCAGTTGTACCTGTCAGAGTTACTTCATCAAGTCCATCCTCACCTCGCACAATAATCACTCTATCTTTCCCCATCAATTTACAAGCTTCTGCCATCATTTTCATTTGATTTTTGAAACTAGTTCCAATGATTTGTCTTGAAGGATTTGCAGGATTTAAAAGTGGTCCAAGAATATTAAAAACAGTAGGTCCGTCAATTTTTTTTCTAGCTTCCACAAAATATTTCATCACAGGGTGAAACTTTCTCGCATAAATAAAAGCCAAAGCATTTTTTTCATATTCACTTTCTAAATCATCCATCTCTATATCTACCCAAAGTGCCTCCAACAAATCAAAACTACCAAACCTACCGCTTGCAGCTTTATTCCCATGTTTTGCAACACCTACACCTAGATCATTTATAATAAAACTGGCGATAGTTGAAGTATTAATCCTATCTAACCCAGATCCACCAGTACCACAAATATCTATAGCTCCTGGCATATTCAGTGACATAGGCATATTTTGTCGCATAAATTCAGCAAATTCATGCAACTCTTCAGCTTTAATTTTTTCAGGGGTATATTGTTTCAAAAATTCTACTTGTTCATCTACAGAAAGTTTTTCATCAACCGAATCTTGTAAAAAATCTTTAATTAACATGATTTTCTATTAAATTTTTTATCATCTTAAATCCATTTCCCCCACGCATAGTCAGAACAGATTCTGGATGAAATTGTACTCCTTCTATTGGTAAATTTCTATGTCTAATTGCCATGACCAATCCGCAGGCTTTAGCCGAAACTTCAAAACAATCTGGGGTTTTGTCAGCACATAATGAATGATAACGTCCAGCATCAAATCCATTTTCTAAATCTGTAAAAATTGTTTTTCCATCATGTTCAATGGCTGAAGTTTTTCCATGTACAGGTTCGACAAATTGTAAAGAACCACCAAAGTATTCAATAAAAGCTTCATGTCCAAGACAGACACCAAACATAGGATAATCTTTGTGGTATTCATCAATAATTTTCATCATATTACCAGCATTAGCGGGTACAGAAGGACCAGGTGAGAAAACTATAAGATCAGGATCTATTTCAGATACCTTTGCTGGATCGATTGTGTTTCGGTATACATGAACTTCACATCCCAACTGCTCAAAATAATCAACCAAGTTAAATGTAAATGAATCAAAATTATCTAATAAGAATATTTTCATCATGCAAATGTGGTTAAAAACGCTTCAGCTTTATTTAAAGTTTCTTGGTATTCAGCCTCTGGATCAGAATCATAAAGTAAAGTAGCCCCGGCTCTTAGACTTAAACGTCCATCACAAATATAAGCAGTACGAATAATAATACCTGTATCCATTTCACCAGAAAATGCTAAATAACCAACAGTGCCACCGTAATAACCACGTCTAGAATTTTCATTTTTTTCAATCTCAATCATAGCAGCAACTTTAGGAGCTCCAGTTAAAGTCCCTGCATTCAAACAGGCTATTAGCGCATCAAGAGCAGTAAATTTTCGCTTTAATCGCCCGGAAACATGAGCAACCGTATGCATAACTTTCGAATATTTCTCAACAAATCTGTAATCACTAATTTCAATTCCGGGCTCACAAATCCTAGCTAAATCATTGCGTCCTAAATCAATGAGCATATCCAATTCAGACCTTTCTTTTTTACTGGCCAATAATTTCAACATATTTTCATGATCCTCAATCGGATCTTTGCCACGTTTAGCTGTTCCAGAAATAGGCCGCATATTTACAATACCATTTTCATAACGCACCATCATTTCAGGTGACGCTCCTACCAATTGTTCATCACCAAAATCATAAAAGAAAAGATATGGAGAAGGATTTGCAATCCTATATTTTTGATACAAAGCAAATGCATCACCATTAAAATCTGCTCTCAATGTATTCGAAAAAACGACTTCAAATAATTCACCACGTTTGGCCAAATCTTTAGCAGTATTTACTAAGTCAGAGTATTTATCTTTACTCAAATCAAACTCTGCATTACTCACTTTATATTCTCTTTGCTTAGATTCAAAGTTCAAAGCATGTTCCAAATCCAAAGCTGCTTTATGCGCTTCCAGCTTATCAAATCTATAGGTTACAATTTCAGCTTTCTCCCTCAAATGATCAAAAAATACAAAATTATCATATAAACACAATCGAAAATCCGCCACTCCTTCATCTTCCAAAATCTCAGGCAAATCCTCAAACTGTCTCACAAAATCATAAGAAAAAGCACCATACAATCCAATCAAAGATTTCTCGTTTTGCTTAAATTTATTCAAAACAATACGAATCATTTCAGTTACATTTTTCCTTTTAGTTCTTTCACTTTCTTCAAGCTCGCTAGCGTCCTTTTTTAT
>CAYORB010000063.1:0-3190 GCA_964406295.1 uncultured Candidatus Peribacteria bacterium
TTCTTATTTTGTTCAGATAACCCTATGTCATTTAATGCAAATGTGGAGATGTATGATGTAAGTATACGAATTACGATTTTTTCTCCATCTAATATTGGTGCAATTGAAACACGCATATCTATTTTTTTTGTTCCTTTTTTATAACTCAAACTTCCATCTTGGCTGGCATTATGTTCATCAATTTTCAAATGGGCCTGAACTTTGATTCTGTTTATAATATTTTCATAATAAATTTTTTGAAGATGCCCTACTTCTTGCAGCATTCCATCTATTCTAAATCTAATGATGACGTCATTTTCCTGTGGTTCGAAATGAATGTCGGAGGCTTTATAGGAGATTGCGTCTTCAAATATCTCTCTAATAATTTCTGGAGCTATTTTTTTTTGCTCTTTTATGATTGATGCAAAGCGGGTTTCTAATTTTTGTCTATAATGTATAAATGACGCTTCTATAAATTCCGTCAAAGCATAGGCTACTATTATTTTTTTGCCCTGAAATAAATTTTGAAGCTCCTCTATAAGACCGGGTTGATTAGGATTGTCTGTTGCTATAAATACTCCACTTTGTTCTTCTTTGTAAAAGACTACTTTATATTTTTTTGATGTTTGTTCCGGTATTTTCAGAACTTGTTTATAAGTGGGTGGATTTACATTTAAATCTGCATATGGAATTTTGAAAGCTTCTGCTATAGCTTGCCCTAAAATTGTCTTAGTGAGAAGCCCATGACTTATTAAATATTCTATAAAAGAAATATTATTTATTTTCGCAAATTCTTCTGCTTTTTGAAGATTTTCAATAGTAAGATAATCTTGTTTTGAAAGAATTTCTTTTAATTGTTGGTCACTTATATTCATATTTTATTGACTCAACAATTTTTTAATATTTTCTACTATACCAGAAGGTGGAATATTTGTTTTTATAAAATAATCTATTGCTCCCAATTCTTTAGCACGCTGACGATCCTCATCTTGTCCGAGATTAGAAGTAACTATTACTGGAATTGATATTTGAAGTTTTTTTAGTTCTTCTAAGACATGAAATCCATCCATTTGTGGCATAATTAAATCTAAAATTATCACATCGAAACTCTCTTGTTTTAATGCTTCAAGAGCCTCCATCCCGCTAAAAGCAGTTTTTGTTAAAAATCCACTTCTACCTAATTTAAGTTCCAATGCTTTTGCTAATGGTTTTTCGTCCTCAACAATGAGAATTTTTTTTGTTGTTTTATCCATATATTTTTTATTTTCATCTTGTAATTTTACCATATTCTCTCTAAAAATACAATCATACTTGACCCAAAGCACCCTAGTTTTTACTAATTTATTGTTAAATTTATCTATTTAATGCAACTTTTCCTTTTTTTGAGATTGAGCCCTTTTTGGGTAAACTAAACCAAAAAGTACTTCCCTTATTTTCTTTACTTTCAAACCAGATTTTCCCACCAGAAGTTTCTATAATCTCTTTAATCAAGTACATTCCCAGGCCATTACCATCTGTATCTATTTTTTTTATGTTTGTTCCACGAAAAAATTTTTTAAATACTTTACTTTGTTCATTTTTTTGTATTCCATACCCTGTATCAGTGATTTGAGAGATAAGTTGATCACCTTTACTTGATATTGTTATAGAAATTTGACCTTTATTGGGAGTGTATTTGACAGCATTTGCAATTAAGTTGCTATATACTTCCGTAATTAATTTAGGGTCTATATTTATTTTTGGGATATTTTTTTCTATATTTGTTAGAATTTTTATTTTTTTCTGATTTATTTGTTGTTTTAATTCAATTAGAATTCTTTTGACAAGTTCATGGAGATTTGTAGGTTCTGGTTCAATTATAATCCTTCCTAACTCTATACGTGATACGTTTAATAATGAATTCACAAGATCTATCATTCGTTTGTTAGATTCTTGAATTTGAGAAATATACTCTTTTTGTTCTTTGTTTAACTCCCCAGCATCTCCATCAAAAAGCATATCACTAAACCATTTTATTGTTGATAGAGGGGTTCTTAATTGATGAGAGGCTAAAGATACAAACTCTGTTTTTGCTCTATCAATTTCCTTTTCTTTAGTGATATCACGTTCTATACCTAAAAAGAATTTCACTTCACCTTGGTTATCTAATATTGGAGAAACGTTGATCTTGGCTGTGTAATGTTCTCCGTTTTTTCGTATATTATTAATCTCACCTTTAAAAGCTTGTTTTTTAATTTTAATTGTTTCCCAAAATTTTTTGTAAAACTTTTTTTCCATGTGCCCACCCCATAATGATGATTTTTTTCCGATTATTTCTTTCTGCTTATATCCAGTGATATCTTCTACTGCCTTATTGGCAAATAGTATTATTCCCTTGGGATCAGTGATAACAATATGTTCAGAAGTTCCCTCTACTGCCAATTTGAAATTTATAAGATCTTCTTCATTTTTTTCTTTAATGGTATTGATAGCCACTTTGCCTGCTCTAAAATAAATGTTGGCAAAAAAACAGAATACAGTGAAAACAAGAAAACTAATTATAATTCCTCCGCTAAGTACTATTGTCGGCAAATTTTCTTCTATTTCTTTATCATGAAAATTTGAAACATATTTCCATAGAAAAAAATTTCCTATTAATAATAGGATTAAAAATAAGATGAATATTGTCAAAAATTTTATCCTTGTTATTTTTTTTTGCTGTGTTTTTGTGTTATTTGCCATCTGTAAATTATACCTTATAAAGCCCTTGAAATAAAGGGATTTAGCTCACTTTTTCGACTAATAGCTTTTTCATAAACTAGGTTTTGTTTAGAAGCTGGTTTTGTGCTAAAAGTGGAGGGGGTAATTTATATGTGAAAAAATCTAAAAATCCCTGGGGATTGCAAAGTTGAGATTTCAAGCTAGGCTGCTGTAGCTTCAGTTTCAGACTCAACTTCCGCCATTCTTCTCAGACTATATAATTCACTTTGTAAGTCTGGACTGTTTTTGATTGCACTTTTGAATCTTCTTCTAGCAAAGAATCCGCCTTCTGCTAATTCACCATTTATGTTTACATTGAACCCATGATTGATGGCTATGTTCGTAATTCTTTCATCTACAGATTGTCGTTTTTTTTCTTCTTTACTGTCATGACTTATCCTCGTTGCATCTCTAGGAACATTTATTGGTTCTGAAGCCCTTATTGCAGCTTTAACGTATTCATTCTCTTTTA
>CAYORB010000063.1:3200-3737 GCA_964406295.1 uncultured Candidatus Peribacteria bacterium
TGCGACTATGTTCTTAATTCTTTCACTTACAGATTGTCGTTTTTTTTCTTCTTTACTGCCATGAGTTATCGTTATCGTTGTAGTTTTACTAGGAACATTTATTGGTTCTGAAGCCCTTGCTGCAGCTTTAACGTATTCATTCTCTTTTAATGCTGATGAAATCTGTTTAAATCTCTCATCATTTCTAAATTTCAATCCTTGGAAAAATGGTACCTTGCCATTGGCTTTTACTTTTACTCCATATTCTTCATCAAGAGATTTTTCAAGTTCTGTAGTAGTATATTTTGATAAATTATTAATATCAACAAGACTATCAACGAAAGCAGTTACATCTTTCATGCCTTGAAGCTTTTCTGTCAGTATATCATTGTATGAATTATCACCTCTGTAATGGTTTCGTGAGGAAGGCTTACATAAACCTATGAAAACTTTATGCATATCAGAACCAATAGAAACTCCCTGATTTGCTAAATATTCAGACATATTTTTTTGCTCATTTCTAAATAAACTGTTAAGGCTTTTTAGAATTATAAGATT
>CAYORB010000064.1:0-1940 GCA_964406295.1 uncultured Candidatus Peribacteria bacterium
CACCTTTTGTTACGTCTTTGAAGGCTTTGAATTTTGTAGGAGTTTTTGTTTCTAGAATACCTAGTTCTGCGGCTCGTTTTGCCACTGGAGCTAGGTATGATTTTTCTGATAAGTCAGAGAAAGGAAAGCTTTTTTGATCAAAAAAGTAGTTCATTCCAATTCCTAAACTTTTGAACATGGTTTGTAATACGAATTGTTTTTTTGCATTGAATTCTGGTCCTAGTTTACTGTTTTGGCTTAGGGTCTTTATGATGCGGTGATCGATTGCTGTTTGTATATATGGAGCTAAAGGATCTGAATGTCTTATGTCTTTATATGGAAATGTAATTCTTGTAGATAGGGGAGTGTTGTTATAATTAATTATTATTTTATAAGTCTCACCTTTTGTTAAAATTTCATCTGGTTCAAATTTATCGCTGTCTTCTAATTTCCCTAAATCATATAGAGTTTTTATTTCATCAAAATATTGATGGTCCTGATCTACATCAGAATAAAAAGCTGAGGCGTGAAAGGGGATTGTTAGAGTTATAATTATCGCTAGTATGAATTTTTTCATCGAAATTTGGGGTTAGGTTCGGATGAAAGTGTAGTTGATTATTTGGATGGTGGCAAAAAATAAAGTTTATCTGTAAAGGATAGGTTTTATATAAGCTTGTGATTCTAATTCTAAGTATTTTGCTTCAATTCCAATATCATTCTTTGTTTCCTTAAGATTTAACTTTTTCAAAAAATATTTAATTGATTCTGATTTATTATTTTTATCCAATGAATGAAGATCTATTTTTTTTAAAATATCTTTTTTTAAATTATACGTTCCGTTTAATTCAAACACATATGCACGGTTTCCATAAATACTCCTGACAAATGATCGTGCTTTTTTTAAGGCATCATTTTCAAATTGAAGAAATAATGTTGATTCTGACTTTGTTAGATAAGGAATATATTGCCAATATCTTAATGACCACCTATTTTCTTGAGGTAAAAAAATCAATAAATTTAATGTATCTCCTGTTTGTTCTTTTAATGCAAAATGTTTTGGAATATAGTATTTAAAAGTTTCTTTATCAGTTGTTATAATAACGCTATTTGAGTTCATGTAATAGTAGAAATAGCTGAGTAAAATAAATGCTATTAAACTTAATCCAATTAATGTGATTGTGATTATTTTTTTAATTAGCATGTGTGTTTATGTGAATTTATTTACTATGAACATAAATAAAGAAATATAAAAACCTATTGCACCAGGGTAGATTACTAAAATTTTTAATAATCTTTTTTTATAGAGAACGTATAAAAGGATTATTGTTATTAACAATGTTAAGTTATACCAGCTTTGTACTGATAAATATTTAGGATCACTTGATATAAGTGTATGAATTCCTAGGTTTTCTAAGGCTAGCAAGAAAAGTAGACATTGTGGGTATATAAAAAAAGATCTTAAAGCTAATTTTTTAGCATATTTAAAATAATGTAAAATGGCCACTAATATGGCAAAAATACAAGAAATTGGTATAGATAAAAATGAAAGAATTAATAAAAAAAGCATGAAAAGACTTGATTCTTGCTTAAAGTTTATGAGTTTTGATTCATCAGTTTCTTTAAAATGAGATAATAAATTTGTTTTATCTGCAAATTCTGGTCTTTGTAAACCGAAGGATTTCCATTTCCGTAAGGCTTTAGAAAAATTAGATGTTTTTAAAACAATACCATCTGATTTTAAATCAACAATAAACCAATTTTCATTCACATTGTCTTTAGTCATTACTATGGATTGTTGTGAAGATTCCGGGATACTTATTTTTTGTAAACTCTCATTTATTGGATTTTTCAAATCATTATTTCCCTTTAAATAAAAACAATATTGAGTTGGATTTTTAGGACATGCATCACTAGGATGTCCCCAGTGAAGGGTTGCGTAATCATTGTAAATAAAATCAGAA
>CAYORB010000064.1:2040-3675 GCA_964406295.1 uncultured Candidatus Peribacteria bacterium
TTTTTGCAATTTTTTGAAATATTTTTGTCGAATTTTGATATATATTCCTATGATGATAGCGTAGATTATTGCTGAATTTAAAAACATTGATAAAATCAAATTGTCTCCAAATGGAAAATCCCATCGTATATCTATTTTTAAAGTTAAAATTAAAATATTAATTATGCCTATTACAAAAATTAATAATTTATGTTGCCATATTTTTATTGTAGATTTAACACGCAATGAAAATAAACTTAATAGTAATGAAAAAATCACACTAAAACCTAAATAAAAAATGGACATAAAAAGGAGCGCTCCTAACACTCCTATTTCATATTTATGAAATAAACTATCAATGCAAATATATATATAATATACAATGTACACTCCTATATAGCTTGCTACAAAATTAAAAAGAAAATATTTGATGTTTTTTGATAGTTTTTTCATTGGAATTGCAGATTAGGTTTGAATGAAAATGTAGTTTACTATTTAAATAGTCATAATGAGTTAGAACCTTTTCGTGATTTCTTGAAATATTTTTGTCGAATTTTGATATATATTCCTATGATGATAGCGTAGATTATTGCGGAATTTGCGTACATTGAGAGAATCCAATCATCATCTGGTATCCAATCTATATCAATGACTCCAATGGTAAATAGAATATCAATTATACTTATAATAAAAATTAATAATTTATGTTGCCATATTTTTATTATAGATTTAACGTATATTGAAGACAGACTCAATAATAGGGAAAAAATAAGACTAAATCCTAAATAGACTATAGATACAAAAAATACTGCTCCTAAAAGGCCCGTATCATATTTATGGAATAAAATGTCAATGCTTGCATATATGAAATATATGCAAGATGTACTTATGTGAATAATTATAAAATTTAAAAGAAAATACTTTATGTTTTTTAATAATGTTTTCATTGTTTTTTAGTAAATGTTTTAGTGATATTTTTCATTACTTTCTTAAAAGCAGCTCTTTTTTGAATAGATTGTGTAATTTCTGTTTTAAATTCTTGCTGCCAATTTATATTAGTATTATTATTGTTTGAATCTAACATATGTGGAATGCTTTCTCCTGTACCTGGGTCTAGTTTTTTAGGACTCCATCCATTGGGTAGCTTTCCTCCCGCTCCTTCTATAAGGGATGTAGAATAATTATTACAATTGAAACCATTTGAGTTTATAGAAAGAGCATTATAATCTTGATTATCATTTGAACGACCGTATGTTTCAAGTATATTATTAATAAATTCCGTATCGGTCTTGCCTTTAGGTGTTTGTATTATAGAACGTCCTCGAAGATTATCTGCTGAAATATTGGCATCTGAACTATCGTTAATATTCCCCACAAGCTTGTCATTTACAGCATATCCTCCTATCGTGAATGAAAAAGGATTTTTTACTCCAAAATCATTAGGGTTGTCAGGAGTTATTCTTAAAAAAGTATGTGTTCCAAACCTAATGCTATTTACAGGTCTTGCAACAATTTCTGCTTTTTCCCCACTCGGATCCACATACTTCAAAGGATTATTCATCACATATGAGTACTTGTTTAGTGTTTGTGGGTTTGCCATGTCTCCTTCCCAAGGATCCAAACTAACAAACCTCCCAATCTCAGGATCGTAGTAGC
>CAYORB010000065.1:0-3640 GCA_964406295.1 uncultured Candidatus Peribacteria bacterium
ATTATTTAATAGAATGTTCTCGTAGCATAGTGGAGAAAACTCCATATTTCCCCTCATTAAAATTAAGAAAACTTTTCACTCGTTCCTTATTTCAAAAAGAGACTTGGAAATATGTCGCCTAACGTCTAGGTATAAGCGATGTTGCGCGGGTGTATAATACGCTGAAAGCGTACCAGTGGCAAATTTGGGTGAGGGTTTTCAGGCTGTGCTTTAGCCAGCCGATCAGAAAACCCGAGCCGTGTATGCCGTGTTGTACGCCAGCGAACGAAGTGAGCGTGTTGCAAATATCGCTATTGTAAATTTCGTTCTATTTCTTCAAGTGTTCTTTTCCTTACTTTGCGAACACCTCTGTTTGGCGTATCACCCCAAGAGTCCCAACGTTCCTCTGGTGTGAATGTGCGTTTATTGTGTTCGAGAGTTCTAGGATTAACTTTACGTGGTTCCTCTTCGGTTAAATCTGTTTGTGGATTTTCGTTGGTCATAATTTTGATAGATTAAATAAACTGCCTAAATTATAACATAAACATCACCTAACGCAAGTCTTAAGCCCCAATTTTTCCTTAATTTTATTCAAATTTGATTTCGTACAACGTTTCAGAATATGCGATGTTTGGTGGTGGTACAATTTGCGACCAAAGGGAGCTGACCACCACCAAATATGGGTGTAGTGAGGAGGAGGTACGACGACGAACGGAACCGCATATTCTGTGTTAGCTGATGTCAAATAGCCCGTCATTACTTATCATAAACAACATGGTAAAACTTTATGTCTTTTGGACTAAGTTTTGATTTGCCTAAAAGATCTTTACGCATTTCGAGCACAACTTTTCCTAAATGCTCCTCCCCATCCTCTCCATGATGTTCACGAACAAAGTCAATAAAATCATCGATTGCTTTGATTACATCATCTGGCGCGTACAGCCAAGTTTTGTATTTTTCATTAAACAATTTCTCTTTCATTTTTCCGTCAGTTGTTCCATTAACGAAACCTTGAAGCGCCAGAATGATGTTCGTATATTTTTCCTCTTTAAATTTGAAAATTGCTTCTTTGCGAGTTTTCTTAATTGCAAAATAATACGTCAGATATGAACTGAGCACTGCTGAGAGGATGGGGAGGATAATAAGTAAAGTATCTTTTTCCATGTTGTTTTAGGGCTATTTGATTTCAGCTAACGTTTCGGCATAGCCGAAGTTTGGCAGTGGTACAATGGGAGCGCTAGCGACCCGCCACTGCCAAATTTGGGTGAGCGAGCGTTAAAAAAATTGTTAACTTTTACTTTTAAACTCTTTGTTAATTCTCTTTGTGATTTCTTCTACAATAATTTTAGGCTCTTTCGTGGTTTGGAAGAAATCTTCAAGGTTGTCATCGCTATCGCCATATCCTACGGATGATTTAACTTCATCATCAACAATAGCATTTACGATTATTAGCATTGCAGTAGTGTAGTCAAACCAGTCTTGCACTATTTGATTATTTTTTTGAGTTTCATGTTTGTATCTTTCACGTATTCTAATAATTTCATCTCGCATATCTTTGACTTCTTTAAGCTCTTTTTCTACATAATCTTTACCTTGGCATCTTTTTAGAATTTTTGCCATTTGTTCTTCAGCTTGTTCCCATTTATCTTTTTTTGTTGATGATGAATTTAAGCTCTTGTTTTTATTGGACTTGGTGTAAAAATAAATGCCTATGGCGATTGCGATGAGAATTAACAAAGTTGGAATATACATTTTGATTTGGTTAGTTAACTTTTTTTAGCGAGCGAACCGGCTATGCCGTGTTATATGATGTAATTAAAACTTTTTATTTTGCGACAGCAAAATGGGGGCTATTTTATTCAAAGAAATCCATTGTGATCCGCAGTGTCATAAATGGTGTGGTAAAAACTTGTGTACGCATTTTTTGATCGTACAGCTCAACACCATGTTTTTTAGCCCACTCAGATTCTATGAGGTCATCCTTGGCTTCAACACTCGTGCCATAATCTTCGTGATCCCAGTCTTCATATTTGACTCCGTATTTTTTAAATTCTTCCTCAAGTTCTTTCGGGAATGATTTTATTTTGTACATTGGACCCCACAATCCTATATTTTTGTATAAATCTTTGAAGAAACCAATAAGCTTACCAAAAGGAAATTCTTGAATTTTTTCTGAATAGCCAACTAGACCAACAGTGTCGAAGCCTATTGAACTTGGTGTAATCAATATCGGGCTGAATATTTTGCAGTCTTGAAACTTTTTTGGAACCTTGTTTCTTTCGAGAAATAAGAGGTCTCTTTCCTCGCTTGCGAACATTGCGCCCCTTATCTCCATTTCATCCAAAAAAGTTTTGTCATAATCAGACCAAATTTGTTCAAGTCCAGAAATTGCATCATGGAAATATACGAACCTAAAGCCTTTACCAAATAGTCCTTTCCCCTCAACAATACCCAATTTTTTGTTATCAAGAATTTCCTTTTGGAATTCTTTTTCAGAGATTTTTAATTCCTTCGCAAAATGTTTTATGATTTCGTACCAATTAGGCGTTATGCCAAAATCTATTTTGTAACTCGCAGGTTTATTGCCGTCTTTATCATCTATGTATTTTGCAACAGTTTGTATAGTTTTGGCATAACGCTTCTCTTGCTCGTTGATAATCCAAAATAAAATCATTCCCACGACGAGTGCGGTTTTTGTTCCAGTTGATAGATCACTAGCAAGGATGAAGCCAAGGATGACAAGCCCTATTACCCAGCTGATTATTTTCTTATTTTTCATAGACGTAATGGATTTATGAATAAAATAGCCCCCAATTGAAAATTTTTCAAAAAAAATTTTCAGTAAAAAAGTTTTGATTATTTCATATAACGTTCATGAATAACTGAAGTTTGGAGGCGGTAAAATTTGGAGCGGAGCAACATACCGCCACCAAATTTGGGAGAACGAACGAAGCGAAGCGGAATGAGTGAACCAGTTATTCATTGTTGTGTGATGTTTGCAAAGCCTTTTCTGTTTTTATTTTGGTAAATAGATATCCTCACCGCCATAGTTGAGTTGGACATAGTTATTTTCAAGATATTTATTGGCTACATAAGGGAGAGCAAATGCCAGACAAATCCATATTGCCAGGAATAATAAAATCAACGAACCCTCGCTTCTACCCCCTTTTAGCCCTTTTTCTTCCTTCATTTTTTCGTAAGCTGCAAGCTGCGTTTTTGCTAATTTTTTTGCAATGATTACGGCAATAATTGCTTCTACGAGAAGAATTAATGTTGAATAATAACTAAAGATTGAGGCCGCTACCAAAAATACTATGACGAAAATTATTGTTCCTATGAGAACTTTTTTACCTTTTGAATTCTCTCCAAGCAGCTTGCAGTTTCTGTAATAAAATATTCCTGGCAATATTGGGCTGAGAAAGAAGGCTAGGAATGCCCAGTTTTTTGGGCTGTAAAGTAGCTCCTTTTGGTTTGGCATTTGTTCATTCATATTTTTTAGGTTAATTACTTAATAAATGTAAAGGATTTGCAAATTTCAGACAACGGTTGGGTATTGGCGAAGTGCGAACATGGTAAAGTTTACTACCATGAGAGCACTTGGGCGAGGCTTTTGTAAAAAGCTGAGCCGCTAATACCCTGTTACCCGATCAGGCAATTCATT
>CAYORB010000066.1:0-3620 GCA_964406295.1 uncultured Candidatus Peribacteria bacterium
GCGCTGGCAAAGGATACCGTAGCCGGCGTTATAGTCCCGTCCTCTTTGGCGATCGGGTCGAAGGTGGCCATCATCTCTAGCGAGGTATACGGGCGAGGATTTTGGTCCCGATCAATTACTGTTTTTGTAATAAAATATAAATCCCCCCAAACAAATTTCTTAAATAAATTTCAATTTAATTATTTCACATAACGTTTCAGAATATACGATGTTTGGCAGTGGTAAAATTGGGAGCGGAGCGACCTACCACTGCCAAATATGGCTGAAGTGAAGGAGCGAAGCGACTGAACGGAACCGCATATTCTGTGTTAGGCGACAGTTGGGCTGATTTTTATTTGGTTAATAGGTTCTCGTAAACATCTATCATATCTTGAACTTCTTTGTTTGGTGCTCCAACATATTCGCCGTTTTTGAATGACCAAAAACTAATCTCTGCTAAAATATTTCTACCGTCGTCTAAATGATAAACAAATCTTTTGCGCATACAACTATCTCCTCCTGTGCCAATACACATGAAGGCTTTTGGTGTGTAAACGAAAGGAATATTTTCTTGATAAGTTACTTTTACTAATTCTGTATCTAACGCATCTCCATACCAACTCATAATTTTGTTGGTTTTGATGTATTCGTCTAAACTAGCTGTCTTTTCTTGTTCTATTATAGTTAATTTTGTATAGCAGAGAGGCGAATATGTTGGATCTGAATTTTTGTCATCACACGGTTTTATTTCTGTAGCTTTTTGTGGCTCGGCATCAAATGATTCAAGGTATTCAACATCTGATACTATGTAACTCTCTGGAAGTTTATTTAAAAGGTTGTCTGCAAAATCCGTCTGTTCACTTTTTGTTTCTGTTGTTTTAACTTCTGATCGTTCTGTTTGAACGGTATTTTCTTTGTCTTGGTACGATGTTTGATACCAATATATACCACTAACAATTGCTATCAAAAGTGTGATGACAAAAATGATTGAAAATGTATTGTTTCTTTTCATAGTTTTATGGTTAGTTTATTAGATTGTATATTAGTTGATGTAAAAAAACAGCCCAATTTCAGCTAACTAGTGTTTATGCGAACTTTCTGTTCGTATAAACGTATAAACAGGGTATACTTCCATATTATGCCCCCTAAACGCTTTTTGCAAGAGTTATTATGAAGCATATAGTTCTTTGAAGCGCAGAGTGCTACAGTTTTTCTATCTCTTCAAGCGTTTTCTTCGCTGCATTTTCCCAAGTGAATTCTTTTGCAAAAGTATAAGCGTTTTTTATGAGATCTTTTCGAGTTTTTGGATTTTCTAGGATGTATAGGATTTTTTCTTTTAAATCATTTTTATCCTGGGTTTTAAATAATATTGCGTGGTTTTTGTAAACTTCTTCTAAACTGCTGTTTTTGGCTACTATTACTGCTGTGTTTTGTATCATTGCTTCTAATGGTGGTATTCCAAATCCTTCGTAAATTGATGGATATATAAAGATTTCAGCGTTTTTGTATAACTGTGTTTTGATTTTTTTTGAAACGTAATTAGTGAAAATTATATTTGGATTTTTCTCGTATTTTTTTATAAATTTTTTGCTTTTCCATCCGACTCCGCCTGCTAAAATTAATTTCTGTGGAAGTTCTAATTCTTTTTTTAATTCCAAAAATGCAGTGATTAATAGTTCTAAGTTTTTGCGTGGTTCTATTGTTCCTAAAAATAGAAAATAGGGGAGAGAGCGGGGTTTCTTTTTAATATTCCTTAGATGTCCGCTTCGTAGAAATTTGTTTAGTGGTTTTTCAAAAGGCTTTTCTATTATGGGCATTTCGATTCCTGGTGGGATTACTGCTATTTTTGCTTTTGTTTTTTTGTATTTAAGTATGTCTTTTTTGCTGTTTTCTGATGGAGTTATTATTAGATCAGCTTTTTTGATTACACTTTTTAGTAAGAGCTTGTGTCTTATGACACTGCCTTTGATGTGGAATTGAGGGAATAATATTGGTGTTAAATCATGAATAATCGTGACTCTTTTACAATTTTTTGCTGTGAAAAATGGACCAAGATGACAGGTTTCTATTACTACATCAGGTTTTAGTTTTCTAAAAAGTTTTGGAAGTAAAAAGAAGTTACGTATTGTGCCTGATCCTATATGATTTTTTTCTTTTAGGATTTCTTGCTTACAATTACTGTATTTTTCACAAAGTTTATCAAAAAACTTATTGGGAATTTTGTGAATTAATGTGTAGCGATTCTCCCTGTCTATTTTTATTAATTCTGCGATAAGATTTTTTGTATAAAAATGAACCCCTGCTTTTTGTTCATCAATTGGATCTGCAACTATTGTTATATGCATGAATTATGTTTTTTAGGCTCATGTTTGGCTTCACTATTTTTATATCAAAAAACCTAATATTCATATACATGATTTACTAGGTTTTTTTAATTTCATTTATTGCAACTCTTGGATCTGTTCCTCTACTGCCACTTTTTCGCCTTTTAGATAAAGGATTTGGAAGTCGCTGAGGTCTTTACCTGCTTTTAGCTGTTCGTCTATAAAAGCCGCGTATTCTTTGATTGTTTGATGAGAAACTTCTGCTTTATGTTCACAATGTAAGACTAAAAGTGAAGCACTGTTGGTTTCATTGTCAAAGAGGAAAACTCCATTACGAACTAAGTAAGATTCCTCTTTATCTGATCTTATATTAACAGGTGAAAATGTGATAGATCCTGTTAATGAAGCGTGATTTGCGAATACTTCTATTTCACCTCCTTCAGTTGCAAGGTGAATCATTTCTGTTTCTCCTTCAAAAATAGTCTCTTGCGGTGTTCTAATTATAAGTTTAAATGTTTGTTCCATAATTATTTAGATTCTTTGTGTCTTTCAATAACCTGTTCAATTGATGCAGCCATATAGAAATGTTGCTCATCAATGTTATCGTGTTTACCTTCTAAAATTTCTTTAAATGAACGTACAGTGTCTTCTACCTTTACGTATTGTCCAGGCATACCTGTAAATTGTTCAGCAACGAAGAAGTTTTGAGATAAGAATTTTTGTACTTTACGTGCTCTGTTTACAATTACTTTATCTTCATCTGATAATTCGTCCATACCAAGTATGGCAATTACATCTTGAAGCTCTTTATATCTTTGTAGCATTTGTCTAACTTGTGTTGCTACCCAATAAT
This sequence comes from uncultured Candidatus Peribacteria bacterium, assembly GCA_964406295.1. Lineage (GTDB taxonomy): Bacteria > Patescibacteriota > Gracilibacteria > UBA1369 > LOWO2-01-FULL-3 > CAYORB01. The sequence goes on from CAYORB010000066.1 coordinate 3,157, forward strand.
GTTCTTCACCAACTAAATCCGGTGTTAAGGCTGTAGAGTTTGAATCTAATGGATCAACCGCAGGGAAGAGTGCCATAGAAGCTAATTTACGTGAAAGTACAACAGTTGCGTCCAAATGACCAAAAGTTGTAGCTGGCGCTGGATCTGTAAGATCATCTGCAGGTACATATACTGCTTGTACAGAAGTAATAGATCCTTTGTTTGTAGAAGTAATACGTTCTTGAAGTGCGGCCATATCAGTCGCTAATGTCGGTTGGTAACCTACTGCAGATGGCATACGTCCCAAAAGGGCAGATACCTCTGAACCAGCTTGTGTGAAACGGAAAATATTGTCTATGAACATCAAAATATCTTTACCTTCGTCACGGAATTTTTCAGCGATTGTTAAACCTGTTAGGGCTACACGCATACGTGCTCCAGGTGGCTCGTTCAGTTGTCCGAATACCATTGAAAGTTTATCAATT
>CAYORB010000067.1:0-3500 GCA_964406295.1 uncultured Candidatus Peribacteria bacterium
GGTTCGAATCCGATAGGTGGCTCCAGAAAGTAATCTGAAATGCATCTTTGAATTCGATACCGTCACACAAATGTAACCTTTCCCCGTTTGGTTACCATCATTCATTTACAGAACAAACTGGAAATGCGTTGAGATTTTGATTTGTAGTGCTAGGGTCGTATACCTCAATGAGAAATTCAACCATTTCTTCTGAATCAATGAGTCTTTCAACTTTTGCCTCGACTTGAATTTTATTGGTACTTTTACTCACTATTCCAGCATCTTCCGAATCATGAAATGTACCAAATAAAAGTGAAAGGGTATCTGACTCACCTACAAATAACTCCTTCGCATGTTCGTTGTCGCTCTTTTTAATTGTAAAGAAAATTCTTGAGTCGTATTTGCTCTCTTTAGTTCTAAGTATTCCACTTAGTGAAAATTCTAGGCAAAAAAACTCTTTGAGCTCTTGATAATTAGGCGAATTTTCCACCTCCTGGGTTAAAAGTTCTTTGAACATTGTCAATCTTGCTTCTTCACTAAAAAACAAGGTACTAATGTTACTTATGACGAAATCATTATCTGATTGTTTAATACGGATCCTTGAGGGGCTGTTTTTACTAAGTACTGTATATAGTGGGCCTTCTTCAAGTTGATAAGGTGGTCCATAGTTCTCAAGAAATATTGATCTAAGAATACCTTCAGGGGTTTGATCATCTGATTGCGTAGTAAGTTTTATGGATTTAAGAAACACCTGCTCTTTAGAGTTTCGAACCATTTCTTCTATATCCTTCTCAATTTCATCAAGCTTTTCCCTATTTAAATCAGAACTTTCTTCAGATGAATATATTTTTAACCAATCAATTTGGGGAAGATTTGGTTCAGGTAAAAAGTCAATGAGCTGTTCTACATCAACATAACTGAGTGCATTTTCAATATCACCGTTTCTGACACTATTCTGGAAATCAGTTAGTGTCGATTCTGGACCATTCTTACTAAGTGTATCCATTATCGAACATCCAGTTGATAGTACGGATAAAAAAAGACAAACTACTAAAATACCAAAATTTTTCTTCATGATCAGAGTATAGCAGTTAGAATGAGATTTATACACTCTCACTAAACCACCTATTCCCCACTAACCCATCGTTTATGTGTTGCATGCATGGTTACGCATATGTAACCTTTCCCCGTTTGGTTACCACAGAAATTTCCGTCAGGAAATTCCAAGTGTATTTTGAATAAAAAAGATACCATCATATTTGATTCTTTAATGATTTTTATGCACCTAGGCATTAACGCTATTAGCTGGTAGTGTATCTGCGTATAATAAATATTTTATGGCAAAGAAACGAATCCATAACCCAAAAACAGGGAAGTACTATCAGATAAGGCAAAAAACCACCGTTAATGGTAAGAAAGGTCAAATTATGGGTGCTTATAAAAATACTTCATCCCAATCACGCATAAAGAGAAATTTTGGTGACGTTTTGAAACAACTTTCAAATGAGTAACTTGAACTATGCGATATATTAGTATTGATTATTGTTTTATAAATCTTTTTGATTTAGCAATTGCATATGATGAAACTGAAGAAACTCCTCACTACAGTTACAATCGTGACGGGATAGATAGGCTTGAAGGTGTTTTAGAGAAAGTAACCTGGGATCATTATGATGACTTTCATAAGAAAGCTGCGTTTTTGTTTATTTCAATCAATAAAGGCCATTTTTTTAGCAACGGAAATAAACGTTTAGCTTTAGTGGTTCTATTGGATTTTTGTTATTTGAATCGATATGTACACGTCAGCATTCCAGAAGAAAGTTATAGAAATTGGTTTGCCAAAGAATTTCCAAAATACCACCTTACAGAAAACAAGTTCAAAAGAGTTTATGCCTGGGGGTTTTACCACTTGAATAAGGCAGTTGCTTCTTCAGAATTGCATGATTTCACTTTTGATCAATTGAAAGAAAAAGTTGGTCTATTCTTATCTTAGAAAGATTTATGAACAAACGAAAATAATTTCTAAATAAAACTATTCCCTTGCATCCATCACAAAAAATTATGAAAAAATTCCAAATTACAATTTTTATTCTTCTTGGGCTTGTGGCTATTTCGGCTTATTTAGCCTTCAAATCTATAGATCATTTCCAAGTTCCAAATCTTCAGTCCGAAGCTGCGAAAACTTTAGTAGAATCAGCCAGAGATCAGATTGGGGTGGTGACCAAGTATAGCAATGAATATTGGGCAGCAGACAAGATCCCTGAAAACGGTGGTGCTTGCGCTGATGTTGTTTGGCGTACAATGAAAGGAGTAAATTTTGATCTACAAAAAGCCATTGAAGAAGACATTGTGAAAAATATTAACGACTATCCACAGTCTCCACCAATGGACGCAAATATTAATTTTCGGCGTGTAAAAATAGTTCGTGTGTATTTAGAAAAACACGCTCAAAAATTACCAATAGAAATTGTCCCTTACGATCTAGAAAGCTTGCAAAGATGGCAGGGTGGAGACATTGTGACTTTTGCTCAACTTCCAAATGGTCTCGAACATATCGCAGTGGTATCAGATAAAAGACGCATAGACGGTGTCCCACTTATAATCCACAACTACGGAAAAGGAGTATTAGAGGATGACTATCTTTTGGCTTGGCCATCAGCAATAACGGGACATTATCGTTTATATGCTGAATAAAAATCTACTCACAAACAACAACCACAGGTGCATTAAAATCACTATTATCGATAATCAAATCAGCAATACTTCGTGGATTATTTTCAGAGATGTAGCGTTTTGAGGCAGCGTGATAGCGGGAATGATACTTGGCTTCTGCTTTATCACGTCCTCCTTGGGCTTCATGATCTCTTTCTATGCCTCGCGCTCTAGCGATATCAAAAGGCACATCTAGATAAATTTTGAGATCCCAATGTTGTCTATATATTTTCTTAAACAGATAAGCACCATCAGTGATGATGATTGCTTTATCATCCATAGATTCAGGGTTAAACTGAAGTGGTTCATCACTTTCCAAATCATGAATAGCTGCTACATATGAGGCAGGAGATGTTTGAGAAGCCAGTAAAACATGTTCTACAAAAGCCTTTTCATTGTAAGCGTCTTCAAAGTATCCATCAGCAGAATCACGGCCTTTCCTATATCGATGAGCTTTCGGCTGATGATAGCCGTCAGTACTTACATGTAGTGACACTAGCCCCTCCTCTTGAAGATATTTCACTAACTCAAACGCAAAAGTTGTTTTCCCTGCACCTTCAACTCCATTAACACCTACTCTTATTGGCTTATCTTTCTCAACCTGAAGATCAAGTATTCTCTCCTTGATTGTATTAAATATTTTTAATCTATTCATATGGAAAAATTATATCACTAGGTCGACATCCTCATCCCCATAAATTCCTCAAAATTCTCACAACACAAATATTTATTATGCTTTTTTTCCCAGCCAATTGTAGATACTGGTTTTGAACCATAATCATGCCCGGGATAGATCAAAATTTCATCAT
>CAYORB010000068.1:0-3164 GCA_964406295.1 uncultured Candidatus Peribacteria bacterium
AGTCTTCTTAATGCACTGTCTCTAGCTTCTTCTAACCCTGATGAATCAAATGTATTTCCTACTCCTGAAAGTTTTGTCTCTGGTGTTCTGTCTGTTTTTGGAATTATGAATGTAATTTTTAATTTAGGTGGATCATTTGTTAATGCACTTGTTGTTTTACTCACTCTAACAGTGATTTTATTTCTTATGTCTGCTCTTATACGACTTGTAAACTGTGTTACATCAAAATTTTTTAAATCAAAATTATCTGGATTTAATCCATCATGAAAACTGAATTCGATTCCTTTTATTGTTTTTTTTGTGGTTTCTTGACCGGCTTTTGTGGTTTCTGAACCCTGACTAGTACCCCTTCTTTTAACCTGTTCTTGTTTCTTATCAAAACCAGCTAGTATTCTTAATTCTTTATTGGATTTTTCAAATGCCTGTCTTGTTCTGTGTTGTTTTGGGTTATATTCACTCACGTTTAGCAAAGTTCTATATACAGCTTGTTTGATAGTATCTTCGTTTTTTGTTTTTAAAACAGCTGTGATAAGCGACTCTTTATCTGTGAATTTAAAACTTCTTTTCGCTCCAGCAACGGTTAAAAGAATTGATTTTCCTTTGATCTTAAATCCGTTCAACTTATTTACTATGCTTTTAAATCTGTCTGAAATTCTTTTTTCTATTTTCCCCTTTAATTTTGGCAACAATCTTATTAACACCTTTGCTGTTGCTGTATTTAGGTCAATTCCATTAAGCTTTTTCTTGAATTTAGTTGTAAATTTCTTAGAAAAATCTTCACTATGACTTCCTTCCAAACATATTCTTGCAAGATATTTTGTTTGCAATGTGCTCCAGTTTTTTTGTTTTAATCCTCTGGATATTATTGTTTTTTGAAATTCTAAATTCCCTTCTTTTACACTTATTCCGCTTCTTATTACCACATGTCTGATCACTGTAAATAATTTCTGTTCACTTAAAAGTTTAGCTAAATTTTTGCCATTTATTCCTTTTGATTCTGACAATTCGATGATTTGATTTGATGATAATTTATTAACTGCTATTTTTGTTGTGTCTTTTTTTGGAGATTTCTTTATTAAATCTGCCACTTCAGTAATAGAGGGTACTTTATGAGTTAGCTTTTCTGCTGGATCAGGTTTTTTATTAATTTCACCTTGTGATTCAGCTCCTTTTCTTGGCTGTTTCATGCTATTTCTAGGCCTTGTTGATGGTGTTCTGAAAATTAATTTTTTTTCTTTCCACGAGATTATATTCCTCATTTTTTTGTTTTTGTGTTGATTTAAATCATGTAATTATAGCAAAAATATGCATATTGGTCAATTTATTTAAACTGTCTTTTTCGTTATATTCTTCACATGAAATTACCAACAATTATTGTCAATTTTAAGTTGTACGAAAGTGCGGTGGGGGATGCAGCTGTTTCTTTAGCTAAAATCCATGAAAAAGTTGCAAAGAAAACAGGAGCTTCTATTGCTGTTGCTGTGAATGCTTTGGATTTATTGAAAGTTGTCGAGGCTGTGGATATCCCAGTTTTTGCTCAACATCTTGATCCTGTTGGGTATGGCAGCCATACCGGGCATATTCATCCTGAGATTTTAAAAAAAGCTGGTGTTTATGGGACTTTGCTTAATCATGCGGAGTGTCAATTACCAGATAATGTTTTGATTGCTAGTGTTGACGCAGCAAAGAAAGCAGGTTTGTTTACTGTTGTTTGTGCTAATACTCCTGAGAAAGGTGCGGAGTTGGTGAAATGTGAACCTGATCTCATTGCTGTTGAACCACCGGATCTGATAGGTGGTGATATTTCTGTTTCAAAAGCGGAAGCTGCGATTGTTAGCGATGCTGTGAATATGATAGGAAAAGGCAAGGTTTTGGTGGGCGCTGGAATCAAGGACAGGGAAGACGTGTCTCTTTCTTTGGCGCTTGGTGCTAATGGTGTGCTTCTTGCATCTGGTATTACAAAGGCAGAAGATCCTTATGCAGTTTTGCTGGATTTGGTTGGTGGATTGAGTTAATAAAAAATGTGATTATGAATTTCACTTACAACTCAGAAAAAATAGGAGAACTATTGAAAAACTTACAATTAAAATCTGATTTTAATTTAGCTTTGGTTTTAGCCGAAAAAATGAGATGTGATTATGTTTACAACACAGCTGCATTAGAAGGTAATACAATGACATACCCGGAAGTTCAGACTCTTCTTGAAGGCATTACGGTTGGTGGGCATAAATTAAGTGAAGAACAACAAATACTTAATCAAAATGAAAGTTGGGAATTATTGTTGAAAATGGTGAAAGAAAAAACTTTTGACATCACAAAAGAAAATTTTTGCAAACTTCATGAGAAAGTTGCAAAAGAAGAAGCTTTAAAATGGGGTGAGTTTCGTACACAAATGGTTAATATAGGTGGGACATCTCATAAACCACCTAAAGCAGAGGATTTGGAGAAGATTTTTTCAAATGGAATTATAGAGATATCAAAAATAGAACATTCTTTATTAAAAGCTTTGTTAATCTTTTTATTTGGGGCAAATAATCAGTTTTTCTTTGATGGAAACAAAAGAACATCACGCTTGATGATGAATGGTATTTTGTTGAAAAATGGATACCCAATATTAAATATCCAAGCTAAAGATAAACTAGAATTCAATACAAAAATGATAGAATTTTATGACACACAAAATGCAACAAATATACTTCAATTCCTTATAGAATATTATAGTTCATGATTGTGATTTAAAATCTACTGCTCTTTGCCTTTTTTTGATCTAGATGTCGGTTCTCCTCAGGGAGAGGGATTTGTCAGAAATGTAAGAGTCTAGCCTTATTTTTCATTATGTTCACCTTTTCTTCGTTGCAGAATTGATAAACTTGCAGTAAGTATAAACATAGCAATCTCCTTGGATTTGGCTAAGTTGTGGTTGCTGAAAAAATATTTTTAGTTCATGTTTTAAACTTAATCTGTTTTTTAATTTTTCCTTTCGCTTTCCCTGAGAGAGCTGTTCTTGTAAGCCAAAACTTCATATTGGAAATTCCGCCTGGGGAGAGATTTTTCAAAAGTGTAAATATATGAAGATTCATAATTTTTAGTGGAAAAAAATTAGAAAATCCGCCTTGACGAAAATAAGTGAAATTTAAAAATGCTCAGTGTTTTGGATATGTGGA
>CAYORB010000069.1:0-3092 GCA_964406295.1 uncultured Candidatus Peribacteria bacterium
ACAAAATTAAACTAACAAATAAACATTAAATTTTCGTTAAATTTTTATAAAATTTTATATTATTTATAACGAAGCAGGTGAAATTTGAGCAACAAAAGCAGCAAGGTTGTTCATTTGTATGAGTATCACACTGTATAGAGCTAAGATTTTGACGCGCGGAGTTTACTGAGGGAATGTGACTTTCTAATTTCCTACCCCATCCCAACTCATGCACTGCACAGGACAAGAATCAATAGCCTGCTGCCCATTATCAATATTCTCTGGTGCAACACCAGCCTTAGACCAAGAATTCCCATTCTCATCCATTTCAAAACTCTCAGGACAAATCTGAATACACAAACTACAACCAATACAAGCATCAGAATCAATAACTATCCTAGTTTTTTTATTATCAGAACTCACAACAATAATATTAAAAATATAATAACAAATCCAGAAAAAAACATATTAAGTATCTATTTATATACACTTCAAAATATCCGCAAAAACTCCAGCAGCAGTAACAGAGGCTCCTGCTCCAGGGCCTCTAATTATCAAAGGATTATTTTTATATCGTTCCGTCGTAAAAGAAACAATATTATCACTACCATCAATGGATGAAAAAGGATGATCCTTAGAAATTGATTTAAGCTTTACACTAATTTTTTCACTCTCCAAAGTAGCTATATAACAAAGTTTTTTTTGCGCCTTTGTTGCTTTTTTCAAAATACCATCAAAATAATTATCGCATCCTTCCAATAACAAGAAAAACTCTTCCACCGACTTTGCATTGCTTACTTTTTGAGGAACAAGATTTTCCACTTCTACATCTTTCATTTCTAAATCAAGCCCTACTTCTCTTGCTAAAATAAGAATCTTCCTAGCAACATCAAGCCCATTTAGATCATTTCTTGGATCTGGCTCAGTGTAACCTTTTTCTTGAGCCTGCTTTACGATTTGACTAAATTTTTTATTTTCAGTAAATGAATTAAAAAGGTAACTAAGTGTTCCAGACAAAACTCCTTCTATCTTTAAGATAGTATCTCCAGTTTTTATCAAATTTTTAAGCGTTTCTATTATGGGAAGCCCTGCTCCAACATTAGTTTCATAAAAAAAATTTGCTTTATTCCTGTTTCCAAGCTTTTGCAAAGTTTGAAAATTTCTAAAAGAATTAGAGTTAGCCTTTTTATTTGGCGTAACAATGGATATATTATTTTCCAGAAATTTTTTATAAAATCCAGGTATCTTTTCAGAAGCAGTACAATCAACAAGTACTTTATTTGACAATTTTATGTTTTTCAGTGAGTGTAAAAAAGATTCTATATTTCCTCCATCACCTCCTTTTAAACAATCTTCCCAAGATTTCAAATTCATACCATTTTCACAAATAGTATTATTTCTACTGTTTGCAATTCCGCATACATTCACTGATATATTGGCAACCCTCTGAAGTTTTTTTTGTTCTTGTTTTATTTGATTCAAAAGCTCAGTACCAATAAGTCCTGTTCCTACTATAAAAATATTAATATTTTTATTTTCTTTTTCAAAAAATACTTCATGAAGAACCTGCACAGCTTTTTTTTGATCAATCTTCGCTACGATTATTGAAATACTTAATTTTGACGCACCTTGAACAACATCAATAACATCAATATTAGAATTAGCAAGAGATTCAAAAACCACCGCTAAAAACTTTGTGTTTTGCTTTATCTTTTCCCCAATCAAAGAAACTATAGAAATATCATCTTCTACAATAAGAGGTTCTAGTAATCGCGCTTTTAATTCAAACACAAATTCTTTTTCTATTACTTCTTGAGCCTTTTTGAGATCTTTCAAAGATACAGCTATACAAATAGAATGATTTGAAGAAGCCTGAGAAATAAAAAGTGTATCTATTTTTTGCTTATCAAAAAATTCGAACACCCTCCCCAAAACTCCAGAGCTTTCTGTCACAACATCTCCTTCAATTCTTAAAAGAACTACATCAAAAAGAGAAGTAATTCCCGATACTAAATATGGATGTTCTTCAGGATTACTAGATATTTTTGTTCCTAAAAATTCAGGTCGAAAAGTATTTTTAATAATAATAGGAATTTGCTTATCAATTGCAGGTTTTATTGTGGGAGAGTGAATAACTTTTGCCCCAAAATGTGATAACTCAAAAGATTCCTTATAAGACAATTCCGATAGTGGTAAAGCATTAAAAACTTTCTTAGGATCAGCAGTCATAACCCCATCAACATCAGTCCATATCTCTATTTCTTTTGCTTCCAATGCTGATGCTATAATACTAGCCGTATAATCACTCCCTCCTCTTCCAAGCGTAGTAATTTGATTATCCCTATTCGAAGCAATAAATCCTGTAACTATTTGCAAACCAACACTATTTTTAAAGTATTTTTGTAAATTTTTAGAAGTTTGATAAAAAGCCACCTTAGCAAATCCAAAATTACTATTCGTTTTTATCAAAAAACGCGTATCAAGATAATCAGCATTAATATTTTTTTGCTGAAAAGCTTTCGTAATTATAAAAGTTGAAAGTTGTTCACCAAAACTAAGTAAAAGATCAGATCTTTTATTAGTAAACTCTTCCGTCAGATATATCTCACAAGCAATATCATAGACTTTAGAAAAGAACTCTTCTATCTTTTCCAATGTCTCACAAAGCAATTTCCCCTTCAAAAGCTGCTTTGACATTTTCGCATGTCTTAGACTCAATTGTGCAATCTTTTCTTTATATTTAATATTTTTTTGTTCTGCTTTTCCTCCGACATTAAGAAGTTCATCTGTAACATTTTCAAATGCCGAAAACACAACTATTATCTTTTGTCTTTTTTGCAACTTATCCTCAACAATTTCTATTACATTTTTAATTCGTTTTGCATTCGATATAGAACTACCTCCAAATTTTATTATTTTCATACTATATTATTAATAATTTTCACAACAGATTGAACATCATTCATAATGTAAAAATGAATACAATTAAAACCATTTGATATTAAATCAGTAACTTGTGCTCTACACCAATTCACACCAATCTTTTTTGCATCATCTGGATTTTTTTTAAGAGTCTCAATTAATTGATTTGGCATCTGTACACGAAAAAACTT
>CAYORB010000070.1:0-2686 GCA_964406295.1 uncultured Candidatus Peribacteria bacterium
CTGCTACTTTAGCAAGTTGTGACGATGAAGATGAATGGCCTAAATACGAACAAGATGACAAAGAGAGCAATAGACCATTGTTTGGTGGAGTTACTTTTACTTATGACTCGGTAAATAAGAAGGTTTTATGCATTGGGAAAACATTAAATGGAGATCCTGCTGATATAACCATAAAAATCCAACATGCTGATGGCCTAGAAGTTTATTCTCAATCTGTGTCTGGTTTTTTCATAGAACATATTAGTTTAAATAGGTTTAAAGAGGTTTACTCTATTGAATTAATTGATGATAATGGTAGAAGAATATCTGTCCCTAAAGATCATCTAGAAGCTCTTACAGCTCCTAGATGATCTTTATTATAAGACGACTTAGATACCTTTTTCTTTTATTCTTTTCTCTTTTTTCTTGTACCTGTTATTTTAAGCATCATAAGTATTGCCATTCCCAATAAAGGTAGAGGCAATGCCCCTCCTGCCTTTGTAGAAAGTGAACACATACTATCTCCTGAATTCGAAGGACCTTCTGGAATACCAGCATCACTACCACCTGGACCAACTCCTCCATCAGGACGAGGTGGAATAGGTCTTAGCTCTGCTGTTGCTCCTGTCGTTTTATTAATCCGTCTTTTCTGTCCTGCTTCTACAGGTATAACAATCCTTGCATTTATTCCATCTTCCTTCATAATAGTATAAAAAAACGTTGGAAGATTATCCGTCCCATATTCTTCTACCAATCTTGGATCTAAATGATTATCATTTATTAAGTCAACTACTCCATCTTTCCTCTTAATTGTTTCTACGATACTAGCTGAACTCCCTGACACATTACCATTAGCATCTACAGTACCTGCAGGATGACTATGTTTCTTATACCTAATTCCAATATCTGTACTTTCATTACACACAAGATCAGCTCCTAATCTACAAGTCACATCTAATGCTTTATCAGGCATTAGTTCCAAATCTTCATCTATTCCTCTAATAATAAGATGGGCTGATTCCTCCATATCTGGGAATTTAAGCTCTGCAGTACAAATACCTGTACCAGTGGTCCTGATATTTTCGAACTGTACACCATTTAATTCTTCTGGACATGATACAAACTCACAGTCGTCATTACTACGTTCATTACCGTCCTCATCTAGCCCAAACACCATAGAAAAGCTATCAGAAGTATTTTCACATTCAGGTGTTGGTTCTCCACCTTGTCCTGACTCTCCGCCTTGACCTGATTCTCCGCCTTGACCTGATTCTCCGCCTTGACCTGACTCTCCTCCAGCCCCAGCTTCTCCCCCAGTTCCACCAGTTCCACTTTCACAGTATGGCCCTTCCTCATCTTCTACACACTCTTCTTCTCCACAATCTATATCAGCACAAGTTTCTGGTGGTATATCTCCTCCTTGACCTCCTTCTCCTGACGCTCCTCCAGCCCCAGCTTCTCCTCCAGTTCCCCCAGTTCCACTTTCACAGTATGGTCCTTCATTACCTTCTACACATTCTCCTTCTTCACAAACTATATCATCACAAGTCATATCCCTACAAACTGCTGAGACATCACCTGAAGCTTCAATACATATCTCGCCTGGGCTACAATTTATATCAGCGCAGTTTTGCACTGGCACTATTTCTGTCTCACACTCTCCAGTCCCTTCATTACAAACCTCCCCTTCTTCACATCCAGTATCCTCACATGTAGGAGGTTCTACTGCTTCTACACATGCAACTGTGTCTGGATCACACTCATAGTTTTCTCTACAAATCACCTGATTACAATTTGGTTCTGTTTCTCTTATAAGGGTAATTTCTGTTGTTTCATTGACATCACGAGAGATGTATCTCAAACCACCTGCGGTTTCCACATACCTAGCATGTTTTCCCATAAGAGGTGTGCCATCTGGTAGGATAGCTCCAGTAGCCATTGCAAATTGTTGCTTAATAGTAATCCTGCATCCATCAGGATCACCAGGAAATATCTGATCAGAACCACCAGGATTACCAGGATCAAAACCGACTGCCCCTTCATACTCAATACCGTTGCTACCTGGACCACAAATATCAGAATCTCTTGCGTCATCTTCCAAATCCATTGTTTCACCTGTGATAGGGTTGTAAAAGTTATTGTTACCATATGCAGTATTATTAAATGATATTCCTTTTGTAGGAACACCATCTACATCCGTGGTTGCTGCTGCTAATGATGTGGCGTACCCAATTTCTTCTTCTATTTCTTCATATGTATCAACATCTACCTCAGGTCTACCTGCTGCATTTATACTAACATTATATGTTGCTACTACCCCAGTATCCCCTCTTGTGGCAATAAACATTTTATTTATAGGTAATCCTTCTGGATCATAGGGGTCAGGTACCTGAACTACTAAAACAGAATCAAAATCAAGTCCAAAGTTCTCTTCACCTACATTTGTTGGTACATCACATACATAGTGCATATCCCCACCTTCTCCTTCTTCGCCTTCACAGGCTTGAGCAAAAACTTGGCGCCTACCTCTAATAAAAAAATCAAATTCCAGGGAAATGTCTTGTCCTTCTGCATCCCTACCTATAACTATTTCACTTCTATTTCTACCATGGTCAAAATCTTCAGAATGTGCAGGTCTAAATGACTCACTTAGGTTATGTGAGTCTTGGTTTCTTAGTTCTGCCATTGCACCAACATCTCCTTTTAC
>CAYORB010000070.1:2703-3022 GCA_964406295.1 uncultured Candidatus Peribacteria bacterium
AGTAATAGCAGCTCCTGCCATTACTGCTCCAGCTGCAATCTTTCCTCCTTTCTGAATACCAGTAACAAGTGCATCACTTGCCTTACGTATCCATTCAGGTGTTTTTTTTATATTATCATTAACTATATCTAATCCCCCCTCTGGTGTTTTTTCCATGAAATATAATTTACGAGATTAGTAATTATTACAATACGTGTTTTTCTTCATAAGTCAACTAATTTTGAATTGCAAAGTCTATAAGTGGCTTGTCTACTTCAATAAACTCTGTATTTGTAAAAGTGTTAATCAAATTCCCTTCCCCTATATATGCTGTCGTTTC